>DPWC01000043.1 GCA_003529305.1 Actinomycetota bacterium | reverse complement strand
AGGATCCAGGCCGGCCGTGGGTTCATCCAGGAAGATCAGTTGTGGTCGACCCACGACGGCCGCAGCTAAGGCGACCAACTGCTTCTGTCCGCCCGACAGGCGTCGGTAGGGAGTGCGACCAAGGTCAGTCAGGCCGAGTCGTTCACACAAGGCCTTGGTGTCGAGCGGATGGCGGTACATCGACGCGATGTGTTCGATGTGCTCGACGGCTCGTGCCCCAGAGGCAATACCCCCTGTTTGAAGCATTACGCCGACGCGGCTGCGTTCCTGCGCGGTGGCCATGCGCGGGTTAACACCCAAGACTTCGATGGCGCCCCGATCGGGGACGCGTAATCCTTCAGCGATTTCGATCAGCGT
Source organism: Actinomycetota bacterium (assembly GCA_003529305.1). Classification (GTDB taxonomy): domain Bacteria; phylum Actinomycetota; class Actinomycetes; order UBA12327; family UBA12327; genus UBA12327. The sequence continues at coordinate 2,159 of DPWC01000043.1, read as the reverse complement.
TGTCTTGCCGGCCCCATTGGGTCCGACCACCGCGGTCACCCCACGGCCAATAGTCAGGTCAAGGTGGTCAAGTGCTCGGGCCTGTGGGTACTGCACGACGAGGTCTCGTGCCTGAAGAACTGCCTCTCGAACGGCTGGGGCGCTGGGCACCTTGGGAGTCTAGGCACCCCCGGGTGGCCAGCCTGCGGCAATTAGGTGACAATAGAGGCACCTAATTCGATCGCTGGTCCTATCGATCGCAGGCGCACGCACGAGAGGCGGTGGATACATGGCATCCATGACGGAGCGGATTGTGCGCAGCCTCGTGGACGACGGCCCCACCACGGCTGCGGCCTTGGGACAGCGTTTCGGCATCACTCCCGGAGCGGTACGTCGGCATCTGGATCCGATGGTGGAGCAGGGTCTACTGACGGCCGGCGAGCGCGCACCCTTTGGTCCGGCGCAGCGTCGCGGTCGCGGCCGACCGGCTCGCGTGTATGCCGTGACAGATTCGGGACGCGCGTGGTTGCCGCAGCAGTACGAATCGCTGTCGGTAGATGTTTTGCGCTACCTCAACGACACTCACGGCGAGGGCGCAGTCCGAGATTTTGCTCGCCATCGCCTGCAGCGACAGCGCGATGATTTTCACGCACGCCTTAAGTTGGTACCGGCCCACGATCGGCCTCGCATCCTTGCCGAGCTGCTCTCCCAAGAGGGGTACGCCGCCAGTGCCGAGACAGCCCCGGCCCCCGTGGAGGGGACGCAGATCTGTCAGCACCATTGCCCGATCGCTCATGCGGCCACCGAGTTTCCGCAGCTGTGTGATGCCGAAGGCGAGATGTTCTCCGAACTTTTGGGAACACATGTGCAGCGTCTGGCGACCATCAGCCATGGTGCCGCCGTGTGCACCACTCACCTTCCTGCCACCTCGGCCGGTTCGATTTCCGCATCATCTCGTCCCACCACACACACCAGGAGCGCCTCATGACGGCAACCGCCCCCGCAGGCATCGAGGGTCTCGGCAAATATGAATATGGCTGGGCCGATCCCGATGCCGCTGGTGCGTCAGCACGGCGCGGCCTGAGTGAAGAAGTTGTTCGCGACATCTCGGGCAAGAAGAGTGAACCGGGATGGATGCTTGAACGGCGACTTCGTGGACTCGAACTCTTCCGGCGCAAGCCCATGCCGTCGTGGGGCTCGGATCTGTCCGGTATTGATTTTGACAACATCAAGTACTTCGTCCGAACCACCGAGAAGCAAGCACAGTCGTGGGAAGACCTCCCGGCGGACATCAAGAGCACCTATGACCGATTGGGCATTCCTGAGGCGGAGAAGCAGCGGCTCGTTGCTGGTGTTGCCGCGCAGTATGAATCCGAAGTTGTGTACCACCAGATCCGGGAGGATCTTGAAGAGCAGGGCGTGATCTTTCTGGACACCGACACCGCCCTCAAGGAGCACGAGGATGTCTTCCGCGAGCACTTCGGCACGGTGATCCCTGTGGGGGACAACAAGTTTGCGGCCCTGAACACCGCGGTGTGGTCCGGTGGCTCGTTCATTTATGTGCCGCCTGGCGTTCAGGTTGAGATCCCACTGCAGGCGTACTTCCGGATCAACACCGAGAACATGGGACAGTTCGAGCGAACACTCATCATCGCCGATGAAGGTTCATATGTGCACTATGTCGAGGGCTGCACCGCACCGATCTACTCCTCTGATTCGCTGCATTCAGCCGTCGTCGAGATCATCGTCAAAAAGAATGCGCGGGTGCGCTACACGACCATTCAAAACTGGTCGAACAATGTCTACAACCTCGTCACAAAGCGTGCTGTGGCCCACGAAGGTGCCACGATGGAGTGGATCGACGGCAATATCGGCTCCAAGGTGACGATGAAGTACCCGGCAGTGTGGATGACCGGCCCCCATGCCAAGGGCGAGGTGCTCTCAGTGGCATTTGCCGGCGAGGGTCAGCATCAAGACGCTGGCTCCAAGATGGTGCACGCCGCCCCCAATACCTCCAGCACGATCGTCTCGAAGTCAGTCGCCCGCGCAGGTGGCCGCACCTCGTATCGGGGGCTTGTCCAAGTTCTTGAAGGAGCCCGTGGCTCCAAGTCCACGGTCAAGTGCGATGCGCTACTGGTGGACGACATCTCGCGCTCCGACACCTACCCCTATGTCGATGT
>DPWC01000130.1 GCA_003529305.1 Actinomycetota bacterium | reverse complement strand
CCGTTGGCAAGAAAGTGGCGGGACCGGTTCAGGGCAAAGCACCGACGGCGTCTGCAAGCACGATCACACCCACGGCATATTCGACGGCATCAACAGGCAGTTCGTGGTTGGACGGCGGGCTGGCCCTGTCGGCTACTGGCAAGGTCTTCTACAACATCGGCTCTTTGACTTATGTGTGTTCCGGATCTGTTGTGCAAGACGCTGATCCCACTCGATCCTTGGTTCTGACGGCCGGGCACTGCTCCTATGACAACGCCTCGCAGGCCTTTGTCACCAACTGGATTTTCATTCCGGACTACGACTCCAACCCCACGACCACTTGTGCCAACACCACCTACGGTTGCTGGACGGCCACAGCCTTGGTGACGCACTCGGGATTCACGAGCCAAACTGGTTTCACGACCCAGGCGACGCAGTACGACTGGTCCTTCGCGGTGGTTGGTGCTGGCGGCAAATCCGGGACGGCGCAACTGGATGCGACGGTCGGAGCCTTCCCCTTGGCAGTCAGTGGCTTCACTGGTGCCGGAGTGCAGTCGTTCGCCTTTGGTTATCCGCAGGCTGCGCCCTACACGGGCGTTGACCTGACCTACTGCTCGGAGGCACTGGGTCAGGATTCGCTCAATGGCAATCTCACTTGGGCGATGCCGTCTTGCACGATGACCGGTGGCGCGTCCGGTGGCCCGTGGATGAGCAATTTCTCCGTAGACCGTGGCGGCCTCTCCTCGGTGAACTCCTACAAGTACACCGGCTCTGCCAATGGCATGTATGGCCCGAAGTTCAACTCGACCACCACGGACACCTACAACGCGGCGTTGACGGCAACCGGCAACACCGCGGTCGGTGCGGCAGCCCCGCCGGTTGCGGCAGTCACGATCACCGGTGGAAGTTCGGCGGCAGTCGGTGTCGCGTTGAGCGCGGATACTTCAGGAACGACAGGCCCCGGAACCATTACTTACAGCTTCCAGTGGCAGCGTGCTTCGACGGCGACCGGTACTTACTCGAACATCTCCGGCGCAACCTCGCGCAACTACACCCCGACGAGCTCGGACTATCTGCGATTCCTGAAAGTGCGCGCGACTGCGACGAACTCCGGTGGATCATCAACCGCCACGAGTGCTGCCACCTCGGCCGTGACGGCCACGCCTCCTACGGCCGTGGTGACGATTACCGGCACCCGAGCGGTGGGCTTTGCGCTTACCGCCTCAACAACGGGAACCACCGGTACAGCACCGATCTCGTACACCTACCAGTGGTCACGAGGCACTTCAGCAACCGGATCGTTCACCAACATCTCCGGTGCCACGAAGTCCACCTACACGCTGGCTACCGCGGATCGCGGATACTTCATCCGCGTCACGGTCAAGGCAACGAATGTGGCTGGTTCTTCCACGGCCGTGGCCACGACGACCTCTGCCATCGCCTGATTCCACTGGTTGGGCGGTACCCTGAAGACCTGCCGCGGCACAGGACTTGTGCCACTTCCCTGATGCGGCTGGAGGACCTGTGAGCAGTCGTGTGCGCCTTGTGGGTGCCCTCACGGCTGCACTCTTGACGGTCCCCCTGCTGATTCCTGGCGCAGCTCTAGGTGCCAGTGGTGTGCAAGCCAGACCTAAGGCGCCGTCACAGGCTGCTGTGGAGCGGGCGCAACGCCAAGCCCGTGACGCACGCTCGCAAGTGGCAGCTCTTCAGACCCGGGTCACTTCCGCGCAGAACAACTTGGTGTCGTTGAACGGCAAACTCGCTCAGGCATCTGAGCAGTACAACGGTGCCGTCTACCAGCAGCAACAAGCCCAGAAGGCTGCTGATGCAGCGACAGCAACGGCCACCACTGCTGAACAGGACATGTTTGCTGCGCAAACTGACTTGAGTCGCTTTGCCTCTGCCGCCTATCGCAGCGGCGGCGACCTCGGCGCCGTAGATGCCTTGCTCAGTGCACAAGGTCCACAGCAGCTTCTGGACCAAAGTGCCACGGTCACGGTGCTGGGGCAGCGGCAATCCGCACTGTTGAGTCGGATGGTCAACGCCCGCATCACTGCAGTGGCCGCTCAACAGCAAGCACAACAAGCCCTTGATGCCAAAGCTGCTGCCACAGCACAGGTCAAAGCCGCCAAAGACAAGGCCCAATCACTGGTTGACGCTGCCCAGGCCCAGGCGAACTCCTTGCGCAGGGCGCAAGTCCAGTTGCAGCGTCGCGTCAACGCCTTGGCCTCCCGCGCCGATCGCCTAGCGGCGCAACGAGCGGCGGCCTTGGCGGCGCAGGAAGCTGCCAAGCGCGCCGAGCAAGACGGTGGGGACGGAGTCGACCTCGGGATTCCGCGCGGCATCCTGCTGGGCATGCCGGTGGTGGCGCCCACCGGTCAGCAGCGCGGTGACGAGAAGGGTGCGCAGCGAGCGATCGCCTACGCCCGGGCGCAGTTGGGTAAGCCGTATGTGTGGGCCGCTGCCGGACCGGACTCCTTCGATTGCTCAGGATTGACCATGATGGCGTGGCGAGCTGGTGGGGTCTCGTTGTCGCATTGGTCCATTGCGCAGTACGCCGAGGGTCGAAAGATTCCCCTCGGACAGATTCGCCCTGGCGATCTGGTGTTCTTCTCCACCGATCTCACGGAGTACCGCGCCATTCATCATGTGGGCCTGTACATCGGTGGCGGTCAGATGATCGAAGCCCCATACACCGGAGCCGTTGTGCGGATTTCCACCATCTCTCGCCCTTCGTTGTATGGCGCCGTGCGCCCCTAGGCACTGCTTGCACGACTCGTTGCATGCGGGAACAGCAAGAATGAAGGGGTGAGAGTGGGTCCTGCGAAGGCTGTCCCGATCGGTCTGCTGGCTCTGGCGACCGGGGTAGTTCTCACTCTGGACGCCCTCGGTGTCATCAGGGGGCCACTGCATCGGATCGTTGAGAATCGTCAAAATGCTCCAACGACAGTTGTTGACACATCAGCACTGCCAGGACCCGGCGGAAGCGATCCAGTGCTCTTAGCTAGTACCGCCACCAACTCATCTGCTGCCACCCCGCAGGGAGTGGCAGCAGCACTAGCTGGTCCCCTGAACAACAAAGCCCTCGGTGGCGATGTCGCGGTCGTGGTGATCGACGCTCCCACGGGTAAGCCACTGTTGGTGAAGCGGGCCAACGCTGCTCAAGCACCGGCGTCTACGGCGAAGTTGGTGACTGCTTTTTCTGCACTCGTTGCGCTCGGTCCAGATACTCGGCTGCGTACCACGGTGGTGCAGTCACCTCAGAGCATCACGCTTGTGGGCGGCGGTGACCCGTCGCTAAGGACTCTTCGCGATCCTGCGGCTCCGCAGGCACCAACGCTGGCGGCATTGGCCGACCAGACTGTCGCTGCGTTGCGTGCCAGCCAGCGAACAAGCGTGACCGTCTCGTTTGACGACTCCTTGTTCACAGGTCCCACCACTGCTGCGTCCTGGCCCAAGGCCTATGTGGCCACGGGTGTCGTCGCGCCGGTGACCGCACTGCAAGTGGACGGTGGGCGCCTGACGCCGGGACGAAATGCTCGATCCACCGATCCTTCGGCCGCCGCTGCGCGCGCATTCGCTGGCCTCCTGCGAGATCGAGGGATCTCGGTGCGAGGGAAGATCCAACGCACCCGGCCTCCCACAGGATCGGTGTCCATCGCAGAAGTGCAGTCTCCGCCGATGACAACGGTGGTGGAAGACATGTTGACCCAATCCAACGACGACGCCGCCGAACAGTTGGCGCATCTGGTGGGCGCACGCCGTGGCACGGGTGCCACATTTGCCGGTGGAGCGCGCGCCGCCATGCAGATTCTCCAGGACGCAGGAATTGCCACTGAGGGGTTGGCGCTGTTCGACGGCAGCGGGCTATCGCGGAAGAACCTCATCGCCCCGGCCACGCTTGCCGGCGTGCTGCAGCGCTCAAGCGCACAAGGTGAGCCGACTCTTCGCGGTGTACTCACTGGCTTGCCGGTTGCAGGATTCACCGGCACATTGGCGGATCGATTCAATGGTGTGACGACCCGATCAGCAGCAGGGGTCACGCGCGCCAAGACCGGCACCTTGACCGGCGTTTCATCTCTGGCCGGACAAGTTCTTGACACTCAGGGCCGCCCGATGGTCTTTGTCATCTTGGCGGACCGAATTGCTCCCAGTGGCACGCTGGCTGGTCGCGCAGCCATCGATCGCATCGTGACGGCTCTGGCGGCGTGTGGCTGTCGATGATCGTCGCCGCGTAGGTTGGGGGCCGTGGTGACCGCAAGTGCGATGGTGGACTGGGACTTTGCTGCGACAACGGCGTGCAGCCTGATGACGGCCGGGCCGGCGGCCACCCCGGGCGAGGTTCGTGCTGTCGTGGATTCACTGCGTGACGCAGCAGTGCGCGCGGAACAGCCCATTGCCGAGACAACGCGCATGGAGCCCATCGCGCCGATGGCCCCCGTATTGGTCGTGGATCGTCACACCTGGGCGCGGGCAAACATCTCGGCCTTTGATGCCGCTTTGTCGCCGCTGGTTGATTTGCTTACTCATCGATCTGACGATCATGACGAAGTAGCCAACAGTGCGACGGGATCAAGCGAGGCCGCGTCGGGTCGAAGTGCCGCGGTTGTCGGCGCTGTGGGCAGTCGTGCGACGGCATTTCAGGTGGGCACCTTGCTGGCCTATGTCGGCACCAAAGTGCTGGGGCAGCACGAGGTCTTCACTCAGGAAGGCACCGAACCGCGGCTGATGCTGGTGGCTCCCAATGTGCTGCTCGCCGAGCGATCACTCGGCGTTGATCCTGATGCTTTTCGCCTCTGGGTTTGCCTGCACGAGCAGACTCACCGCGTGCAGTTGGCCAGTGCGCCGTGGCTACGCGACATGCTCCGCGACGACTTGCGCGCGTTCTTTGAAGCGGCAGACCTTGACACCAGCAGCTTGCGCGAGCGACTTGGCGAACTGGTCTCGTCCTCCGGCGCCGCGGTGCGCGGGGAATCGGGTCGATCGCTGCTGGAGGCCGTGCAAACTCCTGAGCAGCGCGAGATCTTGGACCGGTTAGTCGCCCTGATGACTTTGCTCGAAGGTCACGCGGATTGGGCGATGGATGAAGTGGGTGACGAGGTTGTGCCGGGAGTTGCCCAGGTTCGGGCGGCCTTTGAGCGGCGTCGCAGCGGAGTCGGGCGCTTGGATCAACTGCTTCGACGCCTATTTGGTTTGGATCAAAAACTTGCGCAATATCGCGAGGGCGCTGCCTTTGTGCGCGGCGTGATCTCAGCCGTCGGAGTTGATGGCCTGAATGCGGTCTGGTCGGGTCCACAGACTTTGCCGCTGCGCAGCGAGATTGACGAACCCTTGCGTTGGGTGGAGCGGGTGCACGGGCAGGGAGTGGTGGCATGAGCGGACCTGGCCCGGCCATCTCTCAGGTGCGCAATGCCGTTCGTCATGCTCTCGAGCCATTAGCTGCCGGGGATCTTGTGCTGGTGGCGTGTAGCGGTGGCGCCGATTCCCTGGCGCTGGCTAGTGCCACCGCGTTCGTGGCGCCGCGCGCGGGGCTGCGAGCAGGAGCGGTCACTGTTGACCACGGGCTTCAAGAAGGCTCCGCCGAGCATGCCGAGAATGTGGTCGCTGCACTGCGCGCCATGGGTTTGGGCCCTGTGGAAGTTATTCGTGTGCAGGTGGGGACAGACGGCGGTCCGGAAGCAGCCGCCCGACGGGCGCGGTATGAGGGTTTGGGTGAAGCCGCGCAACGACTCGGTGCAGCGTGCGTTCTGCTCGGACACACCATGGATGATCAAGCCGAGTCAGTGTTGCTAGGTCTAGCGCGGGGCTCCGGCGGTCGATCCCTATCAGGGATGGCGCAGCGGCAGGGCAACTATGTGCGACCCCTCCTCAATATTTCGAGGCACACAACACAAGAAGCGTGTCGTGCTGAGGAGTTGTTGGTCTGGGACGATCCACACAACGCCGATCCTCGATACCTGCGCTCTCGAGTGCGCACCGAGTTGCTGCCGCTGATGGAGCAGGTGCTAGGACCAGGGGTAAGTGAGGCGCTGTCGCGAACCGCTGAGATGTTGCGCGATGACGCTGATGCTCTAGATGTGTGGGCTGGTTGGGCACTGGATGCAGCGGTGCATCGCGAAGGTGGCCTCGACATTGAGCAACTCGAAGTTCAACTGCCTGCCGTGCGACACCGGGCGCTTCGGCAGGCAGCCATTGCGGCGGGCTGCCCTGCGGGATCATTGTCATTCACCCATATCGATGCCCTAGATCGGTTGATCACCCATTGGCACGGCCAAGGCCCGACCAATTTGCCCGGTGGTTTGTCCGGATGGCGGCACGACGGTCGCATCTTCTTAGCCCCGCAGGGGTCGTAGGGTGGCGCGGTGACGGCTGGACCCCTCCCCGAGGGCATCTCTGAGGTTCTGTTCACCCGTGAGCAAATCGCTCAACGCATTGGTGAGTTGGCCAAGAGCATTGATGATGACTACGCCGATCAGGACCTTCTGCTTGTTGGCGTGCTCAAGGGCGCCGTGATGGTGATGGCTGATCTGTCGCGCGCCATGGTCTCAGATCCGCCTGTGGACTGGATGGCTGTCTCCAGCTACGGCACTGGAACCAGATCCAGCGGTGTGGTGCGCATCTTGAAGGACTTGGACTGCGACATCACTGGCCGACATGTGCTGGTGGTGGAAGACATCGTGGATTCGGGCCTTACTTTGTCGTGGCTACTGCGCAACCTCGGCTCACGAGGTGCGGCGTCGGTAGAGGTCTGCACGATGTTTCGCAAGCCTGGTGGTGCCCGGGTACAGGTGCCGGTCAAATATGTCGGCTTCGATTTGCCCCCGGCCTTCGTCGTGGGCTACGGGCTGGACCACGCGGAGCGATATCGCTCTTTGCCATTTGTGGGCGTTCTGGCCGACAAGGGCTGAGCGGCGCGACTTCGCCCCGCGGAGTAGCCTGAATGTCACACACTTCCTCGCCCGCGAAGGGGGAAGGGGCCAGCCCCCGAATCCATGAACGCCAAGCGCATCCTTCGAAGCCCGTTCCTCTGGCTCGGCATGGCCATTGTGCTGGCCTTTGTCGTGGGGCAGTCGGTCTCGGGCGCTAAGGCGCCAAAGAAGGTTGACACTTCGACGGTCATCACCGCGATTCAAAAAGCGCAGGTCAAGTCGGCCACGCTCGTTGATCGCGAGCAGCGCGTTGAGATCGTCCTGAAAGATGGCACGAAGCAGCAGTCGGACTTCATCGACGGCCAAGGTGTCCAGATTCAAGAACTCCTGCAGCAAAAGGCCGATGCCGGATCGCTACCGGGTGGTTACAACATCAAAGTGCCGAAGGACAACGTGCTGGTGTCCATCTTGGCCTCTCTGCTACCCATCGCACTGATCGTTTTCTTGCTGTTCTTCTTCATGAATCAGGTGCAAGGCGGCGGCTCACGGGTAATGAACTTTGGCAAGTCCAAAGCGAAGGTCATGGAAAAGGACCGCCCCACTTCCACCTTCGCCGATGTTGCGGGTGTTGACGAGGCCATTGAAGAGTTGCAGGAGATTCGCGACTTCCTGACCGATCCCCAGCGTTATCAAGCCGTTGGCGCCAAGATCCCCAAGGGTGTGCTGCTCTATGGCCCACCCGGAACGGGTAAGACCCTCTTGGCCCGCGCGGTGGCCGGTGAAGCTGGCGTGCCCTTCTACACCATCTCTGGCTCCGACTTTGTCGAGATGTTTGTCGGTGTTGGTGCCTCACGGGTGCGCGATCTTTTTGAGCAGGCCAAGACCAATGCACCCGCCATCATCTTTGTTGACGAGATTGATGCGGTGGGTCGTCACCGTGGTGCCGGGCTCGGCGGCGGTCACGATGAGCGAGAGCAGACGCTGAATCAGCTGCTGGTGGAGATGGATGGCTTCGACGACAAGGGTTCGGTGATTCTCATCGCCGCCACGAACCGTCCTGACATTTTGGATCCGGCATTACTTCGCCCCGGCCGATTCGATCGCCAGGTGGCAGTGGACCGCCCAGACCTCAATGGCCGCGAGGCGATTTTGCAAGTGCATGCCAAAGGCAAACCCTTAGCGGCCGGGATCGATCTGATGGCGGTTGCTCGTCGCACGCCAGGGTTCACCGGTGCCGACTTAGCCAATGTGCTCAATGAAGCAGCGTTGCTCACGGCTCGGCAGCACCTAACCTCGATAGATGCTGACGCAATGGATGAAGCCATTGATCGCGTGATCGCTGGACCGCAGAAGCAATCGCGAGTAATGGGCGACAACGAAAAGCTCATCACGGCGTATCACGAGGGCGGGCATGCGCTGGTGGCGGCCGCGTTGCAAAACACTGACCCGGTCCACAAGGTCACGATCCTTCCGCGTGGCCGCGCGCTCGGTTACACCATGGTGTTGCCGGATGAAGACAAGTACTCCACCACGCGCAACGAAATGCTGGATCAGTTGGCCTACATGCTCGGTGGACGCGCTGCCGAGGAGTTGGTGTTCCATGACCCCACCACGGGTGCTGCCAATGACATCGAGAAGGCGACGGCAGTTGCTCGAGCGATGGTGACGCAATACGGCATGACTGAACGACTCGGCGCCATCCGGTTTGGCCATGATGCTGGGGAGCCGTTCTTGGGGCGTGAGCTGGGAGCGCAGCGCGACTACTCCGAGTCAGTGGCAGGTGTCATTGACGAAGAAGTCAAGAAACTCATCGAGAACGCGCATATGGAGGCCTACGAGATCCTCGTGGACAACCGTGATGTGCTCGATCGACTAGTCCTTGAGCTGCTGGAGAAGGAAACCCTCGACAAGGAAGAAGTGGCGACCGTGTTTGCGGATATCCGCAAGCGTGCCGAACGGCCCAAATGGACCGGTTCGGTGGAACGTCGTCCCGCTGCCGGGCCGGTGGCCGTTCCGGTGAAACCGATGAGCGTGGTGCATAACGACTCCACGCCAGGGCAGTGACCGGTTATGACTGCAGATCACCCTGCGACGGGTATCACGCCGGTCCATGACCCGGCTGAGGCCTTCCGTCTCGTTCCGCCTTTCGATGCTGCTCGTGCGGAACGCGCTGTTCGCGAGCTTCTTCTCGCCATTGGGGAGGATCCTGATCGCGAAGGCCTGCTCGATACACCTGCGCGAGTGGCACGGGCTTATCGCGAGATGTTCGGCGGCATGCACCAGCGAGCTGAGGATGTGCTGGCCACCACCTTTGACCTCGGCCATGACGAGATCGTCTTGGTGCGCGACATTGAGGTCTACTCCACCTGCGAGCACCATTTGGTGCCATTTCACGGTGTGGCACATGTGGGCTACCTGCCAGGTGTGGATGGCCGCATCACTGGGTTGTCGAAACTGGCACGGTTGGTTGATGTCTATGCCAAGCGACCACAGGTACAGGAGCGTCTGACCTCGCAGGTAGCTGACGCGTTGATGAGGGTGCTTGAGCCTCGCGGTGCGGTCGTCGTGGTGGAGTGCGAACACTTGTGCATGTCCATGCGAGGTGTGCGAAAGCCAGGGGCGCGAACAGTGACCAGTGCCGTGCGGGGTGTCTTTACTGAACCCGGACCGCGCACAGAGGTCATGGCCCTCTTACGCGGCTGAAGTCTGGATCACATGCGCCATCCCGCGGGCCTTCCGCCACACCTCGCCGATGTGAATCGATCGCTGGTGATGGGCATCGTCAATGTGACCCCGGATTCCTTCAGTGACGGTGGATTGTTCCTCGATCCAGACCGCGCGTTGGCCCATGGCCTTGAACTGATCAGGCTCGGTGCTGACCTGATCGATGTTGGCGGCGAGTCGACCAGACCCGGTGCCCACGAGGTTCCCGCCGATGTGGAGATCGATCGTGTTCTACCGGTGGTCCGGGCCCTCGCAGAAGGTGGCGTGGCGGTCAGTATCGATACTCGCCGGGCCAAAGTCGCTCAAGCTGCCGTGGAAGCTGGCGCGATCATGGTCAACGATGTCAGTGGTGGCACTGCTGATCCGACCATGCTTGCGTTGCTGGCCGACTTGGCTATTCCTGTTGTCTTGATGCACAACCGCGGTGGTGGAGCTAGCCGCGACGATCTGGCGGTGTACGACGATGTTGTGCGCGATGTGGTGCACGAGCTGCGCGGAACGATGCAGCGTGCTGAAGATGCAGGGATTAATCCAGCGCGCATCGTGATCGATCCCGGGCTGGGTTTTGCTAAGTTGCCCACCCACAACTGGGCCTTGCTCAGCCCAGCGGGATTGGCGCAACTGGCATCCCTGGGCCGGCCGTTGCTGATCGGCGCCTCACGCAAGAGGTTTCTGGCCACTGATAGTGATGGCCGGCCGCGCGATGACGACTCGCCCCAGCAGCGCGTAGAGCGTTGCCTCGAGGTGACAGCCAGCGCCCTGGAGGCTGGTGTGTGGGGTGTTCGCGTGCACGATGCCGCGCAACATGCTGGAGTTGTGCGAGCCTTAATGGGTCCGGTGCGCGAGCGTTCGACCATTGGTCAGCACTGATAGCTATGCGGGAGCACAATCGTGGACACCATTGAGTTAACCGGCATCCGAGCCTTCGGCTATCACGGTGTGTTGGAACACGAGCGCACCGACGGTCAGGAGTTTGCCGTCGACCTCCGGCTGGATGTGGACACAGCTCTTGCGGCATCATCGGATCAGCTGGCGGACACAGTCGATTACGCGGCCGTAGCGCAGGCAGTCGTGCGGGTGATCGAAGGTGAGCCGGTGGATCTGATCGAAACTCTGGCGCACACCATTGCCGATGTCGTCTTGATCGATCCGCGGGTGCAGGCTGTGCAAGTCCGAGTGCACAAGCCGCAGGCGCCTATCCCTGTGCGGGTTGATGGGGTGAGTGTGTCGATCAAGCGATCGCGTTCATGACCCGAGCTCATCGCGCGGTGCTCTCGTTAGGCGCAAATATTGGTGATGCTGCAGCAACCTTGCGCTCGGCCCGAGACCATCTAGCCGCCGATGCCGACATTGAGATTGTGGCAACTTCGACGCTCTACACCACGGCCCCCATCGGGGGGCCTGAGCAACCGGATTTCACGAACGCCGTCATGGTGATCGCTACGGACCTCTCGCCGATGGGCTTGCTGTCAGTGATTCACCGCATCGAGGACCTTCATGATCGTCAACGCACACAGCGGTGGGGACCACGAACTCTGGACATTGACATCGTGACTTTTGATGACGAGGTCTTGGACGATCAAGACCTGACGGTGCCGCACCCGCGTGCTTACGAGCGAGCCTTCGTTTTGATTCCATGGTTGGAAGTCGACGATGCTGCAGTGCTGCCGGGCCACGGCAAGGTGATCGATTTGGTGAAACTCATTGACGATCAGGCGATGACCCCAGCGGGAGTGTGGTGATGACCAGAACCTCCTGGCGCGACCTGCTGGGTCCGTGGGTGATTTCCTTCGGCGGGACGCTCGCTGGTGTTCGTCTGCTGGCTGCATGGACGGGCAGTGTGCCCAATGTGCCGATTGCGGCGGTGTTCTCTGTGTGGGCCTTGGCGATTGCTTTGGTGGTGACTGCGTTGTCGGTGGGACCACGGCTTCGTCCTTCGCCGGGTCGTGGCCCCATGGACGCCTTGCGCGCTGGCCGGGTGGTTGCCATCGCGATGGCGAGCTCGCGAACTGGTGCGGTGGTGGCCGGATTTTTTCTCGGGTGGCTGGTCGCTGGCTTGCTGGCCGATGCGCTGTCTTCCCCCTATGCGCGGGAACGAGCGCTGCACGCTGTGTTGTGCTGTCTTGGCGGTGTCGTCATTCTTATTACGGGTGCCGTGTTAGAGCGGTTATGCATTGTTCGACCGCCACGCGATGACGACGCGTAGGGTGGAGCCATGCCCGAGGAGATTCTTGAGGACCTGCCGTTCACCCAATTGCGCGATCGCGCTTTTGACTTGGCCCGGCACCGCCACGACATCGGCTTCTTTCTTGAACTGATGAACCACACGCCGGCAGCCGCCGCGATGGCGACGGAAGGTGGATCCCTCGGCGAGATCGGGGGCTCGATCGTCGAGACCTTCGAGGCAGCACGCGAAGCGTTCAGCGCCGAGAACATCGGAGATCTTGAGCCACTGTTCGTGGCCCGCTTTGCCACCTATATTCGCGAGCACAGCGACGAAGGCAACGCACTGTAGTTCCGTGGTGGACTAAGCAGGGCTACGCGGCTCAACGATCGACATCGCCGGTCAGATAGAACATGGATTGAAGAAGTAGCCCCACATCGCGCAGATCAGTTCCCGGCATGATGTGCGCCAGCACCTGTAGGTGATCCATCGAAGCGCTGCGGATCTTCAATCGCCAGGGTGAGGTGCCACCTCGCGATATCAGCAGATAGCCATTGGCGCCCAACCCTCCCTCGGTGACGATGTAGGTGCTGCCCTCCGGTACGCGGAGTACCTTTGGCAAGCGCACAGCCACGGGCCCGCCAATGGTGTCGTCGAGCTCGTCCAGACATCGATTGACGATGGCGGCGGTGGTGCCAAGTTCCTCCACAGCGCACAGCAGTCGAGCCTGCGCATCGCCACCGGACTTCGTGACGGGGATACACAAGTCCGCGATGCGGTCATAAGCCAGATAGGGGCTCTGCGCGCGCAGATCCAACGGTGCGCCACAAGCCCTTGCAAGCACTCCGCTCATGCTGAAGGGCGCCAGCAGGTCAGCTCCGATAACACCGAGTCCAGTGAGTCTCGTGGCGAGTTCACCGTTCGTCAGACGGTTGCGCAAGTCATGGGCCACTGCGGCTAGTGGGGCGAGAGCGGCGCGTAGGTGGTCCGTCCATTCCTGGTCAACATCTTGTCGAACCCCACCGACGCGTAGGGCCATGAAGTGCAGACGATTTCCCGTGGCCATCTCCATGACCTCGACGAGTCGTCGTCGCGCCTGTGCTGCGGATGAGACAGCCGCACTGGCAGGGTCCTGGTAGGCCGTACCGATCAGGAATGCCAGATGACTGAGTAGTCGATTGACCTCTACCAGCGCCATGCGCAGCCATACTGCTCGCTCGGGCACGACGATTCCGGTCATCGCCTCCACGGCGAGTGCGACGCCAAGTTCACCATTGATGGCGTTATGCCAATCGTGTCGGTTAGCCAGTGCCATGGCCTGGCGGTAGTCGCGGGCCTCGAAGAGCTTCTCCGCACCGCGGTGACCAAACCCCACGATGGGTCGAGCCGACACCACGGTGGTGCCGTCCACCTGCAGGTGAAGTGTGAGCAGCCCATGCGAGGACGGATGGTGGCGTGGTATGTCAGCCGTGAGTGCATCGGTGTGAGAACCATCAAAGGTTGCAACGGTGATACCCGAGCCAGATCCCTGCGCAACATCGCCTGCTGTGACCTGCACAGTTCGCACGCCGAGCATGTGGTCATCGTGGCATCGACAACCCGTGGGCACAGCACAGGCCTAGGGCGGGGAGTAGCCTTATCGGTGTTCGTCTGGTACCCAGCGTGGACTGGAACGGAGAAGCAGATGGCTCAGCCTGGTCAGGATCGTCCTGCGCGCCTGCAGGTCGGCCTCATCGGTGCAGGCCGCGCCGGAAGCGTCATCGCCGCCGCGCTGGAACGCGCCGGACATCGCGTTGTTGCCGTTTCGGCAGTCTCGAAAGACTCCGTAGACCGCGCCACACGACTTCTGCCCGATGCCGAGATTGTCGATGCCTTGCAGGTGGCCGCCGCGTGTGACCTGCTGGTGCTTGCCGTTCCTGACGACCAACTCTCGGCTCTGGTGGGGGGAATAGCTCGCGCTGAGGTGATTCGTCCGGGACAGATCGTGGTGCATCTCAGCGGTCGGTTTGGAGTTGAGGTGCTGCAACCGTTGACGGCACTTGGTGGCACGACGGCGGCCATTCATCCGGCGATGACGCTGACTGGCCAACTCCACGAAGTACAGAGGCTGGACAGCTGCCCCTTCGCGGTGTCTGCGGCTCCTGCGGATTTGCCTGTCGCCATGGCCTTGGTGGTCGAGATGGGTGGTGATCCGCAGGTTGTTGATGACGCACACCGAGGGCTGTATCACGCCGCACTGAGTCATGCGGCGAACCATGTGATCACGATGACAGCGCAGGCGCAGGACATGCTGTCGGCTGCGGGCATTGAAGCACCTGGCCGGTTTCTTGCGCCACTGATGTCTGCGGCACTCGACAACGCTTTGCGCGCCGGTGATGCAGCACTGACCGGACCGGTGGCGCGCGGTGATGCCGGCACAGTGGCGGACCACGCACACGCAGTAGCAGATTTCGGATCGCGTGGCCCGGTGGAACGGGCCACTGCGCAGAGTTACAGCACGATGGCCCGGGCCACGGTGATTCGGGCGCACGCGCAGCATCGACTTGATGCACGCCAGACTGATGCTCTGCTCGCAGCGCTGGAGGACCCCTCATGACTGCCGCCATGGAAGTGCCTGTGGTGGTCACGAGTGTTGCCGGGTTGCGGGGATTCGTGGCAGCGCTGCGATCGCAACGGCCCGAAGCGCGGGTGGGCTTTGTGCCCACGATGGGTGCCTTGCATGACGGCCATGCATCGTTGATCTCAACTGCCCGTGAGCATGCCGGGATTGTGGTGGTCTCGGTGTTCGTCAACCCGACGCAGTTCGGTCCGGGGGAGGACTTCGCGACCTACCCGCGCACCCTCGATGCCGACATTGCGCTGTGTGCCCGGATGGGCGCGGATATCGTCTTTACGCCACCGGTTGAAGAGATGTATCCCGTCGATCAAACAGTGACGGTTCATGCCGGAGCCCTGGGTGAGGCTCTCGAGGGGGCGCACCGACCGGGCCACTTCGATGGCGTGGCCACCGTGGTGACCAAGCTCTTCCAGATGGTGCAGCCAGATGTGGCCGTCTTCGGTCAAAAGGACGCTCAGCAGTTAGCGGTGCTCACGGCGATGACGCAGCAATTGGCGATTCCGGTGGAGATCGTCGCGGCAGAGACAGTGCGCGAGCCTGATGGCCTGGCTATGTCATCGCGAAACCGCTACCTCACGCCGCACGAGCGCCAGTGGGCGTTGGCCATCCCGCGAGCCTTGGAGGCGGCGCAGTTAGCAGCACGGCGTGGTGTCTCTGGCATGTTGTCGGCAGCTGAACACGAACTATCAGCAACCCCGCAGGTGAACACCAGTTATCTGGTTGCCGTTGATCCGACCTCTTTTGACTCCCTGCCTGCCGACTACAGCGGTCCTGCGCGAGTGTTGATCGCCGCTCGTGTCGGCAGGACGCGCTTGATTGACAATGTTCTGGTGGAGGTATTGGCGCCGGGGGTCGCACGATGACTGCGACCTATGGCCCCGACGGCACGATGACCCGGTTGCTGCCGAGCCGACTGTTGGCGCCAGCGCCGGGATGGACCAGCACTGCCGATGTGCTGGTCATCGGCAGCGGTGTCGCTGGCTTGAGCGTGGCATTGCGCGTGAGTCGAGCCGGGATGCGCGTGGTGGTCGCGACCAAGACGGTGCTGGATGCGGGCGCCACTCGGTGGGCTCAAGGGGGAATCGCCGCTGCGTTGGGCCCAGGGGATACCCCGGAGCAGCACGAGGCCGACACTCTGATCGCCGGCGCCGGGTTGTGTGATCGAAGTGCGGTGCACGCTTTGGTCACGGAAGGGCCGCGCGCGGTTCGCGACTTGATGTCGCTGGGTGCGCACTTTGATCGTGATGAGACTGGTCGGATCGCGCTGGCTCGTGAAGGGGGCCACCACCGCGATCGCATCGCGCATGCCGGTGGTGATGCCACCGGTGCAGAGATCTCGCGCGCGCTGATCGCTGCCGTACAGGCCGATCCAGGAATCGATGTGATTGAGCACGCCTTGGTCCTCGATCTGTTGCGTGACGATCAGGGTCGGGCAGCCGGTGCCACCTTGCATGTCATCGGCGAAGGCACGCGAGATGGTGTTGGCGCGATCAATGCAGGCGCGGTTGTGCTGGCCACCGGTGGGTTGGGTCAGGTTTTTGCTCAGACGACGAATCCGGCGGTCTCGACCGGTGATGGCGTCGCGCTGGCGCTGCGCGCCGGGGCCGAGGTTGCTGACATGGAATTCGTTCAATTTCATCCGACGGTGCTGTGGCTGGGGCCTGGATCGCGCGGGCAGCAACCCTTGGTTTCTGAGGCTGTGCGCGGAGAAGGTGCCGTGCTGGTGGATGACTCAGGAACAGCCTTCATGCAAGGCGTTCACGAGCTCGCTGATCTGGCACCACGCGATGTCGTTGCTCGAGCCATCATGCGGCAGATGCTCGAGACCGG
>DPWC01000018.1 GCA_003529305.1 Actinomycetota bacterium | reverse complement strand
TTGCGAGATCTGCTGCGCAGAGGCACCAATGGGCGCCGCGGTCTCGATGATCTCTTACGGCAAGCACGGCGGCGCCGGCAGGAGCTTGCCGAACGCACGGACCTCACCGGCACCCTGACGCAGGTCCGCGAACTACTGGATGAAGCCGTTGAAGCCGAGCGATCCGCTCTATTTCCTGACCCCAGTGATGACGCCCGCTGGCGCGAAAGCGAACTCGATGCTCTGCCGAACGACACGGCCCGAGCAGTTCAGGAGTTGGCGGACTATCAATGGCGCAGTCCACAGGCTCAGCAGGCCTACGACAAGATCGGCGAACTTCTTCGCCAAGAAGTACTGGATGCTCAATTCAAGGGTCTCAAACAGGCACTTGAGGGCGGGGATCCTGAAGCGCTGCAACGCATCAAGGACATGATGGCGGAGCTGAACGCGATGCTCGAAGCGGACCGTCGAGGCGAGCACACGCAGGAAGACTTCGACCGTTTCATGGACCAGTACGGCGATTTCTTCCCGGACAAGCCTGGCAACCTCGAGGACCTCGTGGAGTCCCTCGCCCGCCGGGCAGCCGCTGCCGAACGCCTCATGGAGTCATTGACCCCTGAGCAGCGCGCGGAACTTCAATCACTGATCGACCAAGCCTTCGGCGATGACCTCGACCTGCAGATGCAGATGTCGCAACTAGGTGACGCACTTCGGGACCGGCGACCCGACCTCTTTGGGCAACGCGCCATGCGCGCTCGTGGCGGTGAGCCCATGGGTCTGGGAGAGGCCACCAGTGCGTTGGAGGAGCTCGCCGACCTTGAGGGCTTGGAACAGGCGCTGGCACAGAACTACCCAGGCGCCAGTATTGATGACATTGATGAAGACCTCGTGCGTCGAGCACTGGGGCGCAGCGCTGTTGACGATTTGGAAGCCCTGAAACGCATCGAACGGGAACTAGAGCGAGCCGGATATCTCACCCGAACCCAGGGCCAAAGCCAACTGACTGCCAAAGCCGTGCGTCGGATCGGCCAGACGGCGCTGCGCCGGGTCTTCGCTGATCTGCAGTCCGGTCCGCGGGGTGATCACGACATCGCCCAAGCCGGTGCTGCGGGCGAACTCACCGGTTCTTCGAGGTCGTGGCAGTTCGGGGATGAGCAGCCGCTGGATGTGGTCCGTACCGTCACCAACGCCGTCTTACGCAGCGGAGGCAGCGGTGTAGTGACTCTGGAGTCCGACGACTTTGAGGTCCGCGAAACCGAGACCCGCACGCGAGCCGCCGTGTGTTTGTTGGTTGACCAGTCGGTCTCGATGGTGCTCAATGACACCTGGCGGGAGGCTAAGACCACGGCTTTGGCTTTGCACGCACTCGCCGAATCACAATTCCCGCATGACGCCATCTGCGTGATCGGTTTTGCCAACATGGCCCGCACCGTTCCGGCTGTGGAATTGGCGGGGTTGGAAGTGCCCGGCTATCGGGGCACGAACTTGCAGCACGCACTGATGCTGGCTGGTCGCTTTCTGGATAAGCACCCCGATGCTGAACCGGTTGTCTTGATTGTCACCGACGGTGAGCCCACGGCCCACTTGGAACGCAATGGCGAGTGGACCTTCGCCTACCCACCGAGCCCCCAAACGCTCGCGCTCACCTTGGCTGAGGTGGATCGCATGACCCGCCGAGGAGCCACCCTGTCCATTTTCCGACTCGGTGATGACCCGCGATTGGAGGCTTTTGTTGACGGTGTGGCACGACGCAACGGCGGCCGAGTCTTTGCTTCCTCACACGGTCAGCTCGGTGACTATGTCGTCACGGACTATCTGGCTCGCCGGCGCGGTCGCCGCCGCTCGGCATAGCTATGACGATCCTTCGCCGCGCCATCAACGACCTCAGAGTGGGTCTGCCAACCTCCTGACACACTGACCACCGTGCGACGACCCGCCAATCCCTTCGCCGACCTGCCCCGAGAAGTCGGTGTGCTCGTCGTCATCGCCTTCTTGGTGGCCCTCGGATTTGGCATCGTCGCTCCCGCGATCCCAGTCTTCGCCAAGCAATTCGGCGTCTCGTACTTCGCCGTTGGAGCAGTTGTCAGCGCCTTCGCCCTGATGAGGTTTGTCTCGGCCCTTGGCGCCGGTGCTGTGGTGGATCGTTTTGGTGAACGCCTCATTCTGACCACCGGTGTGTGGGTCGTTGGGCTGTCCAGCGCTCTAGCCGGTTTGGCACACTCTTACGAGCATCTCTTGCTCATGCGCGCCGCTGGCGGAATCGGCAGCGCCATGTTCACGGTATCGGCTCTCGGGCTATTACTGCGAACTGCTGGTGACGGCCAACGCGGCCGAGCAGCAGGTGCCTTCCAGGGAGGTTTTCTGATCGGGGGTATCAGCGGCCCGCTCTTGGGTGGCCTCATCAGCGCATGGTCAGTACGAGCGACCTTCTTCGTGTATGCGGCGATGCTCGCGATCGCCGGCCTCTTCTGCCTCACTGCACTGCGCAACAGCCCCGCCGCCTCGCGCGTTGCCGATCCGACAGAACCCCGCCCTTCGGGGTTGCGTGAGCGACTGGCGCCGCTGGGCCGCGCGTTGCGGATGCAACCATTCACCACCGCACTCGTGATCAACCTGGGCAACGGTTTTGTGGCCTTCGGACTGCGCTCCTCGCTCATCCCCCTCTTCGTGGTCGAGGCACTGCGCTCCACGACAGCCTTAACCGGCATCGGTCTGTTTACGGCGGCGGGGATCCAAGCGATTCTGCTGGTGCCCGCGGGGCGCAT
>DPWC01000118.1 GCA_003529305.1 Actinomycetota bacterium | reverse complement strand
ATCTTGGCGCGCAAACGGGCCGAACTCTGCGTGCCATCGTGCTGCCGATCCTGTGGCCCTCAATCGTGGCGGGATCGATCTTCACCTTCTCGCTGTCGCTGGGTGACTACATCGCAGTGCAGGTGGTGGGTGCCAAGACGCAGATGCTCGGCAACATCGTCTATCAGAACTACACCACCAACCTGCCCTTTGCGGCGGCCATTGCCACGATCCCCGTCGTGATCATGGTCGGCTACCTAGCCCTTGCTCGTCGTGCCGGTGCTTTGGAGAATCTATGAGAATCTCTAGAAGTACTCGCATCGTTGCCGGCCTATTCGTTGCGGCGGCGTTGGCGTTTGTCTATGTGCCACTCGTTGTTGTGGTGATCAATTCGTTCAACGCAAGCAATGTCTTTTCATGGCCGCCACGCGAGTTCACGACCAAGTGGTGGCGCGCCGCGTGGATCAATGTGGGGGCGCGAGAAGCCGTTGTCACCTCGGTGCAAGTGGCCACTATCGCGACGGTATTGGCACTGATCTTGGGCACATTGCTGGCGTTCGCCTTGTCGCGGCATCGCTTCTGGGGCCAGCGCACGCTGTCGCTGCTCGTCGTGCTGCCCATCGCCTTGCCGGGAATCGTCACAGCCTTGGCGTTGCGAACGGCTTTTCGATCCGTTGTGGGCGTCGAGCTCTCGATCTGGACAGTGGCAATCGCTCATGCCACCTTCTGCATCGTTGTGGTGTACAACAACGCCGCCGCACGGCTGAGCCGCATGGGAACAAGTCCGGAAGAGGCCTCGGCTGATCTTGGGGCGGGGATGTTCACCACTTTTCGCCTTGTCACCTTGCCGATGATGCGTGGCGCGTTGTTGGCCGGTGCGATCTTGGCCTTCGGGCTGTCCTTTGATGAAATTGTCGTGACGCTCTTCACCTCACCGCCAGGGGTGACCACCTTGCCCATCTGGATCTTCCAGAATCTCTTCCGGCCCAACCAGGCACCCATCGTCAATGTGGTCGCCGCGGTACTGGTGGTGGTCTCGATCGTGCCGATCTGGCTATCCCAGCGACTATCGGGGGAAACAACCACGGGCGGGCGCATCTGACCTTTTGGAGGTTGGACCAAAGGCACAAATAGGGAGGTATCGCCCACGACACGCAATCGCGTGGGTCGTTGTGCACTGGTGTAACTGGTTTAGGGGCGGAGGATCTGGCCTACGGGGTGATCGCTGACGATCTGGAGGCCACATGTCCGAGTCTGTTGCCAGCCCTGCCACCGCAGTTGATGAAGACGCTCGACTCGAGAGCTTGGGCTATCGGCCCCAACTCAATCGGGTGCTCGGTTTGTTCTCCAACTTCAGCGTGGCCTTCACCTATCTCTCCCCCATGGTGGGCATCTACTCGCTGTTCGTCCTTGGCTTAGGCACCGGTGGTCCGGCGTATCTGTGGCTTACTTTGATTCCGGTCATCGGCATGTTGTTCGTCGCCTTGGTGTTCGGCGAACTTGCTAGCCACTATCCCGTTGCCGGTGCTCTCTACCAATACAGCAAGTTCTCCGTAGGCCCCAAGTACGGCTGGTTTGTTGGCTGGTTCTACGGCATTGCGCTGCTCGTGACCGTGGCGTCAGTGGACACAGGTGTGGTCCCCTATGTGTGCTCATTCTTCAACGAGGTCACCAAGTCATCACTGGATCCGACGAATCACCTGACCATCTTGATCATCACCATCGTTCTGCTAGCGATTCAAACTGCCTTGAACATCACCGGCGCCAAGGTGATGGGTCGGGTGGCTCAATTTGGTGTGTACATCGAGATCATCGGCACGCTGGGCATCGCGGTAATCCTGGCCATCTCCGGCTTTCACCACGGCTTTGGCTGGCTCTTCTCGACCCAGGGAGTCCAGAACGCTTCGTCCAACCCGCTGGGGCTGGATTTCGGTGGCAACTGGTGGTTCGGTGCGGCGCTCGTGGCCGTACTGGCGCCGGTCTACATCTTCTACGGCTTCGAATCGGCTGGTGACATCGCCGAGGAGACTCAGGAGGCGGGGCGCCAAGTACCTCGGTCGATGCGCTTGGCTCTCATCTGGGGAGGCATCGCCTCACTGGTGCTGACCGCGGCATTGCTACTCGCCATGCCCAATGCCAAGGATTCTGTCGCGCAGACGGTCAAGGGTGGCGTTCCCTTCTTGCTTGGTGGCTTGCCCACCGGAGTTCAGGACTTCCTACTCCTCGTCATCATTTTCGCGTTCTTCTCTTGCGGTACCTCGGTTCAAGGAGCTGGGAGTCGACTGGCATTTTCCTACGCCCGTGATGGAGCGTTACCTGCCTCGAATTGGGTAGCCCGAGTGCACCCTCGATTCAAGACGCCGATTAATGCGTTGCTGGCCGGTGCGGTGGTGTCAGCCTTGTTCGTGCTATTGGTCTTCCCCTCACCGTCGAAGGACATCAGCTTTGGCTTCATCACCTACCCGGCGAATGTGAACGGATTGGTCGCATTGGTGTCATTTGGCGTCAGCGGGATCTACCTGTCCTTCCTTCTGACGGTGATTGGCGCCATCGTGGCTCGAGTCAAGGGCTGGATCCCTGAAGGTCGATTCCAGCTCGGACGGTGGGGCTGGGTGGTGACGATTATTGCGGCCGTCTATCTGGGGCTGATGTTCATCAATGTTGTGCTCCCCAGCGGCAGCACGAGTCCACGGGCCTATTTCAACCTGGACTGGATCACTCTCGTCGTCATGGCGGTGATCACGGCGGTTGGTGGGTTGTATTTCCTTGTCGCCCGACCTGATCGAGGAGTGGCGAGTCACCTACACGATTCGCTGGAGCCGAGCGGCGCCGAGCGCGAGTGAGCATCGGCGGAAACACTGCCGACGATGGTGGGCCGCCCGGGGCTCGAACCCGGAACCCACGGATTAAAAGTCCGTTG
>DPWC01000104.1 GCA_003529305.1 Actinomycetota bacterium | reverse complement strand
GCTGTCGCAAAGCTCTCGGCACCGACGATTCCCAGTGCCCCGACTCCTGCCAGTGCTCCGGCTGCTCCCAGTGCTCCGGCTGCTCCCAGTGCTCCGGCTGCTCCTAAGGCTCGGGCAACCGCCACGCAGACCGGCGGTGGCACCCGTCGCTGAGTAGCACGCTGGCACCCCCACGACGATCCGTAGAGCGACGGTCTCCGTCACGAGTGGTTGGTGCTGGGTCGCGCCACGGCAACAATCGACCAGCGCGCCAATTGGCGCCGGGGGATCCTCGGCGCCGCTTGTGGGTAACTGCCGCCCTGGCGATGCTGGTGTTGGTGGTGATGATCGCTCGACTGGTGGAGATGCAGACCTTCAGCGGACCGCAGATGGCGCTGAAGGCGGAGCGTGGACGCACCGTGACTCTGACGCTGCCGGCTCTGCGCGGAACGATCAGTGATGCTGACGGAGTTGCTCTGGCCACCACCATAGAAGCGCGCAATGTGACGGCGGATCAAACGCTGGTCAAGGACCCCCGAGCCACCGCTGAGGTACTCGCTCCACTAGTCGGCCAATCCGTCGCTCGGTTGCAGCGCCGACTCACCGGTGGACGCCGTTTCGTCTACATCGCCAAGGGCATCACGCCACAGAGGTGGCAAGAGATCAAGGCGCTGAGCTTGGCGGGCATCTTCTCGGAGGGGACCAGTCAGCGGGTGTATCCAGCCGGCGATGTCGCGGCCAACATTGTGGGATTTGTGGGTGCTGATGGCCGAGGACTCGGTGGCTTGGAGTCCTCCATGCAGTCCACTTTGGCAGGGCTGCCGGGAACTTTGGCTTACGAGACTTCCTCTGGTGGCGAGCGCATTCCTTCGGGCGCCTCTAAGCAAGTCGATGCTGTCGATGGCCGTGATGTGCGCTTGACCATTGATCGCGACATTCAATGGGTGGCGCAGCAAGCCATCGCGGCCCAAGTGCGAGCGACCAAGGCGGAAAGTGGCACGGTTGTGGTGATGGACCCGCGCACGGGTGATGTGCTGGCGATGGCTACGGCGCCGACCTTTGACCCCAATCGCGCGGGATCGGCCAAGGCCGTCAATCGTGGTAACCGTGCTGTCTCTGACATCTACGAGCCTGGTTCAACCAGCAAAGTGATGACTGCTGCGGCTGTGATCGAGGAAGGCGCATTGACACCGGGCTCGCGGCTGAGTATTCCCCCGACGCTTCCGCGCGGGGGTTCGGTCTTCCATGACCATGATCCGCACGGCACCTTGCATCTGACCTTCGCCGGAGTGCTGGCCAAGTCGAGCAACATTGGCACGATTCTTGCTGCCGAAAAGATCGGTTCTCGCACCCTGTACTCGTACCTCAAGAAGTTCGGCATTGCCGAACCGTCAGGGTTGAACTTCCCTGGCGAGAGTCGTGGCCTGTTACCAGACCTCAAAGACTGGTCTGGAACGACATTTCCCACGGTCGCGTTTGGGCAAGGACTATCGGTCAACGCGCTGCAAGCAACTTCGGTATTTGCCACGATTGCCAACGGTGGTGTACGGATGCAGCCGCGACTGGTAGCCGCCACTACCCAGGCCGACGGCACCATGGAGCCAACACCACCGTCTGCAGGCGTTCGAGTGGTGTCGCAAAAGACCGCGCGTGCCGTCAGCGACATGCTCGAATCAGTGGTCAGTGACGAGGGCACCGCACCGATGGCCAGGATCCCCGGATATCGCGTGGCCGGTAAGACCGGTACTGCGAACCGAGTAGACCCCGCTTGTGGGTGTTATCGGGGATACACCGCCTCCTTCATCGGATTTGCTCCTGCTGATGCTCCGCAACTGGTGGTGTCCGTCGTTCTGCAGGCCCCCAAGCGTGGTCATTACGGAGGACGATTGGGCGGCCCGGTGTTCAAGAAGGTCATGTCCTTTGCTCTGCAGGAGCGCGCTATTGCGCCTACGGGGACCAAGCCACCGCGGATGCGCCTGTCGTGGTGACGCCACCTCTTCGCCCCAGCGTGCCCGGCAGTGACCTTGCTGATGTGGCCGCACGAGTAGGTGGTGTGCTCCGCTTGGACAACGAAGAGGTGCCGCCGGGATCGTCGTGCGGCGTGCTCGCTCGAGGAATCACGCATGATTCCCGTGAAGTGCAACCCGGTGATGTCTATGTCGCCCTTCGCGGACAGCGCTTTGACGGTGCCGCGTTCACCGCTGACGCGGTGGCAGCAGGTGCCGTCGCCGTTTTGACCGATTCGCTCGGAGCCCGGCCAGCTCACCGCCTCGGGGCACCGACGATCGTGGTGGACGATGTGCGCCGCGCGATGGGTCCGGCCGCGGCGCAGATTTATGGCGATCCGGCCAGAGCCTTGAGCGTCTTGGGTATCACTGGAACCAATGGCAAAACCACCACAAGCTTCCTCCTAGAAGCCGCCGCGCGGGCAGCGGGGCGCACCACTGGCTTGATCGGCACCATTGCCACCTTTATCGGGAGTGAACGACTCGACGCAGTTCGCACCACACCTGAGGCCACCGACCTGCATCGATTGCTCGCCGTGATGGTGGAACGTGGAGTCGACACCGTCGTGATGGAAGTTTCTAGCCATGCCCTCGTGATGGGGCGCGTTGGTGGCGTGATGTTTGATGTCATGGGCTTTACCAACTTGTCGCAGGACCACCTTGACTTTCATGGGTCCATGGAGGCCTACTTCGAGGCCAAGGCGTTGGCTTTCACTCGCGAGCGCACCCGCAATGCCGTCATCATGCGCGATGACCCAGCCGGAACACCGTGGGCCGAAAAGATGTCGCGACGATCAGCAGTACCCACAGTGACGGTGTCGCGCGCCGGTACCAAAAGCGGTGGCGCTGGTGCGCGCTATATCCCGGTTGAACCGCCGCGGGATGGCAAGTCCGGTCAATGTGCCCAGGTGGCCATTGGCGGAGAACCTGTGGTGGTTTGCACGCAACTGACCGGCTCGTGGAACTTGTCGAATGCTGTTCTCGCAGCGGTCGTGGCAGCCCGCGCGGGTATCGGATTGGCGGAGGCCGCTCAGGGGATCAGTGCAGTGACGAGCGTCCCAGGACGCCTAGAGCCGGTGAGTTCTGAAGGAATTGATGTTCAAGGGTTCGTGGATTATGCGCACACACCTGAAGCGGTGCACCGGGTGGTCTCGGAGATCCGCAATCTTGTTGCCGCTGATCGGCACTTGTCGGTGGTCATTGGCTGCGGCGGTGATCGCGATGCCTCCAAGCGCGCATTGATGGGCCAAGCTGCCGCTGCGTCCAGTGACCTTGTGGTTGTCACCGACGACAACCCGCGCAGCGAGGATCCAGCCGCCATTCGTGCGGCGGTTATCAGTGGTGCGGCCACGCAATCGGCGGAGGTGGTCGAGCAGGGCGATCGCGCGCAAGCCATCGCAGCGGCCGTGCAGCGCACCCATCAGGCCGGTGGTGGCGTAGTGCTGGTTCTGGGCAAGGGCCATGAAGTGGGTCAGGAGATTGGTGGTCAGATCGTCGATTTTGATGACCGCGTGGTGTTGGCCGAGGCTCTGCACACTGTCAGTTCAGTTCAGGTGGGCAGGCCCTCGTGAAACCGGTCGATGGCGCGCGCATCGCCGAGATCGTCCACGGTCAATCGGCCAATGGCGCTGACGATGCGATTGTCACGGGAATCGCACGCATCGATTCGCGCGATATCGCTCCAGGGGATCTCTTTGTCGCTTTCAAGGGCGAGGGCCTCGATGGGCATGACTTCGTCGATCAGGCCGTGCAGGCGGGGGCGGCGCTGTCATTGGTGCAGCGTCCCGTCGCCGGTCCACACATCGTGGTCTCGGACACGACCCAGGCGATCAGCGAATTAGCTCGCGTCCTGCTGCAGGAATTGCGACCTGCGTGTCGCGTCGTCGCTGTAACGGGCTCCTCAGGAAAAACCACCACAAAGGATTTGCTGGCATCCGTACTCTCCGCTGCGGCACCCACCGTGGCTCCACCGGGCTCGTTCAACAATGAAATCGGTCTGCCATTGACTGTGCTGCGCGCCGATGGTGGAACTCGATTTCTCGTTCTCGAAATGGGCGCCCGCGCTGAAGGCAACATCGCATGGCTGTGCTCGTTGGCACCGCCAGATGTCTCCATTGCCCTGAATGTGGGATCGGCTCATGTGGGCGAGTTCGGCAGCCTTGAGGCGACAGCGCGGGTGAAGGGCGAGATTGTCGAAAACCTTGCTCCGGGCGGAACAGCGATCATCAATGCCGATGATCCCCGGGTGTTGGCGATGGCTCAACGCACTGCAGGCCCGGTTCTGCGCTTCAGTACAGATCCCTCAACGAAGGTGGAGGTCAGCGCTTCGCAGATTGCTGTGGGGCCGGATGGGCGAGCCAGATTCACGCTGCGCATCACCGGGCAACCCGATACTGCTGTACACCTGCAACTCATTGGTCGCCACCAAGTGCACAACGCACTTGCCGTTGCCGCCGCCTCTTTTGCGTTAGGAGTGAGCAGCGAGGACATCGCTGCTGGCCTCTCGTCGGCGCCGCCATCTAGTCCCATGCGGCTGCAGGTTGTGCCTTGTGTCAATGGCTCTCTCGTGATCAACGACTCGTACAACGCCAACCCGGAGTCCATGCGCGCTGGCCTGCAGGCCATGCGCGATCTTGCCGCGAACCATCGACGGGGTCTGGTGCTCGGCGACATGCTCGAACTGGGCGAATTCGCTACAGCCGAACATGTTGCGCTGGGTGCCTCGGCGGCGAATCTTCAGGCAGACTGGTTGGTGGCGGTAGGTTCACACGCGGGCGATGTCCTCCAAGGAGCCGTTGAGGCGGGGATGGGAGCAAACGCGGTGGTGGCCGTTGACAATGCCGAGGCCGCATTGATCGCCGCTACTGAGTTGATGTCACCTGGTGATGTCGTTCTGGTGAAAGCATCGCGTGCCGTGGCCTTGGAGAAGGTGGCCGAAGGTCTCATTGCTGCCGCCGGGGGTGTGCAGCCGTGAAGCTCATCGTGCTGGCCACCACGATCTCCCTCGTCGTGTCGTTGTTCGGCACACCAGTGTTGATCCGTCTTCTGAGCCGCCGTGGCTACTCGCAGGCCATCCGGGAATCCGGTGACCTGCTGTATCCGGACCACGAGAGTAAAAAGGGCACCCCCTCCATGGGCGGACTCATCGTCCTGCTGGCTGTGGTGTTGGGGTACACGGCCGCTCACCTGTATCGAGGAACGCCACCGACGGTCTCGGGGTGGCTGTTTCTTCTGCTGGCACTCGGCCTTGGCGCGGTGGGATTTGCCGACGACTACATCAAGATCTTCAAGCGTCGATCGTTGGGCTTGCGAGCCAGCACGAAATTCGGCGGTCAGTTGGTGGTGGGGCTCGCCTTCGCCGCTCTGGCACTGCGTTTTCCTGACGATCGCGGGCTCACCCCAGCCTCCCGTGCCGTTTCGGTGATCCGCGATACCCCCTTAGTGCTACCCGCGGTGGGCTTCGCCCTGTGGGCATTGCTGCTGGTGGTCGCCTCAGCCAATGCGGTCAACCTCACCGATGGTTTGGACGGCCTTGCTACCGGCGCAGCCATGATGACTTTCGCCGCCTACACCCTGATCGGTGTGTGGCAGTTCGGGCAGGGCTGTGCCATTAGTCCAGGCAAGCATTGCTACGAGGTCCGCGATCCTTTGGACTTGGCGATCTTGGCCGCCGCCTTCACCGGAGCCTGTTTCGGTTTCTTGTGGTGGAACGCGCCACGCGCACAGATTTTTATGGGCGACACCGGCTCGTTGGCTATTGGCGGTGCGATTGCAGCGCTGGCAGTGCTGACGCGCACGGAAGTGCTCCTGTTGTTCCTCGGAGGCCTT
>DPWC01000160.1 GCA_003529305.1 Actinomycetota bacterium | reverse complement strand
ACCGCCGCGACCTAAACCGGTATCTACTTTGAGGTGAATACGCGCCGGGCGTCCGGTATCGCTGGCAGCCGACACCGCAGCTGCTAGCGAGCGCTGTGAACTGACCGAGACCTCAACATCGGCCTGCACCAAGGAGCGCCACGCGTCGTGATCGTCCACCTGCACCAGCCACGCCAGAACTGAGGCATCGATCCCGGCGGCTCGCAGCGCTAAGGCTTCTTCCGGTAAGGCCACACCTAACGAGGCCGCGCCCCCTGCCAGAGCTGCTCGCGCTGAGGTAAGCAAACCGTGGCCGTAACCGTCAGCCTTCACCACGGCCATGACGCCGGCCACGCCAGCGGCATCCTTGAGTGCCGCAGTGTTCGCGGCGATCGCCGCAGCGTCAATGAGCGCTTCAGCGCGAGGCTGCACTGAACCGCCGCTGACTTGCGAGCGCGTCACGGTGTCATCTTCTCAGGCACCTGCACTTCGTCCGACTCCCGCAACATCGACACCGCATGCGGCAACATGTCAGCAAGTTCACGCGCTCGCAGGGGAGCTGTTCCTGCCTCACTGAGCATCTGCCCGGCCACCCCATGCACGAAGGCACCCACAGCAGCGGCCCATCGCCCATCGGTTCCCCGCTCCCATGAGCTACCGGCGGCCATCAGAGCACTGATCGCCCCAGTCAGCACATCACCGGTTCCGGCAGTGCCCAGCCATGGCGTGCCCGTGGGATTAGCGAACACTGGTGTCTGCTGACCGGCCACCACCGTGGTGGGTCCTTTCAGAAGCACCGTGCACCCCCACTGCTGAGCGGCGTGGCGGACCGCCACCAAGGGCGCGGCCTCGATGTCATCGCGCGCCCATCCCATGAGTCGAGCGAGCTCGCCAGCATGCGGTGTCATCACGGTCATCGCCCGTTGCGCACGCTCTCTCACGACGGCAGCAACATCGTCGTCCTGCGCGACCACGGTGATGGCATCAGCGTCCAGAACCACCGGCTCATCGCCGGCCAAGATCGTGGCAATCAGTGCACGGGCCCGATCATCGATCCCTAGGCCCGGTCCCACTGCCCAGGCCGCCACCCGACCAAGGTCCTTGATCGATTGCGACAGAGCCTCGGCTCCTGCGTCCGGTGGCAGCGGCTGAGCGACCACCTCGGGCACATCAGAACGCACCGCATCAATGACCGCGCCGTCCGCCAGGAGACGCACATAACCGGCTCCCATGCGCAAGGCACCGAGAGCGCACAGATGGGCTGCACCCGGGTATTGCGCCGAACCCGCGACGACCCCAACGACGCCTCGTTGGTACTTGTCGCTGTCGCGAGCAATCCTGGGCAGCGCCTGCAGGACATCGACAACTTGCAGGGCTGCCACCGACGGCTCAGACAGGGCTCGCTTCACGCCGATGTCCACGAGTTCGATGCGGCCAGCGCATGCTGCAGCAGGGTCCACCAGCAGCGCAGGCTTGTAGGTTCCCAAACAGACGGTCACATCAGCCGCGACCGCGACCTCGCCCACGGCACCGGTATCGGGATCCACTCCACTGGGCAGATCCACCGCCACAACCACTGGTGCCGCGCTGTCGTTGAGCGCTCGAACAATGGTCGCTGCGGTACCCACAAGTCCGGCCCGGCCGCCAATGCCGACGATGCCATCGAGCACGACATCGGCGCGCCGCCACCAGGTGGACTCCAGTACTTGTTGAACGCGTTGGTCGTCAGTGGCGTGCTGCACGCGTCCACCAGCAGCCCGAAACATCGCCTCCTGGGCATGGGGGCCAGCCGTCAACAGCACAGCATCAACTCGGGCGCCTCGACGCGCCAGCAGCGCTGCCGCCCACAGAGCATCGCCGCCGTTGTCCCCTGACCCCACGAGGGCAACAACGCGCAGGCCATAGGTGCCACCCATGACATCGGCCACCGTGGCGGCCAATCCCGTGGCCGCGCGTTCCATCAGCGTGCCCGGCGGAAGTGTGGCCATGACGGCGGCTTCAGCGGCACGCACCTGAGCCACATCGTGCGCGCTACGCACGGGGGCCCTCCACCACCACCATCGCCGAGGCGATGCCCGCATCGTGAGTGATGGTCAGATGCAGATGCGCCACGCCCAATTCCTCAGCGCGCGCCGCCACCGTTCCCGTGATGACGAATGACGGTTGACCGTTGGTGTCCTTGACCACCTCAGCGTCAAGAAACCGCAATCCGGCGGGCGCTCCTAGCGCTTTGGCCAGGGCTTCTTTGGCGGCGAAGCGCCCCGCCAGTGAGCGCATTGGCAGGTCACGCTCATCTTCGGTGAACAAGCGAGTGCGCAAACTTGCCGACCGCTCCAAGGTCTTCTCGAAGCGATCGATGTGCACCACATCGACACCGATGCCGATGATCACTGCGGTGACCTATTCGACCGTGACCGACTTGGCCAGATTGCGTGGCTGGTCAACATCAAATCCACGCGCGGCGGCCAAGGCGCAGGCAAATACCTGCAAGGGAATCGTCGCGAGCACCGGTTGCATGAGTGTTGGCACCGCGGGGATACGAATCAGGGTGTCGGCGTACGGCTCGACGGCGGTATCCCCTTCTTCAGCGATCACCAGCGTGCGCGCCCCGCGGGCCCGCACCTCTTGGATGTTGGAGATCACCTTGTCGTGCAGAACCCCGCGCCCTCGCGGGGAGGGCACGACAACCACCACGGGCAGGCCTTCTTCGAGCAGTGCGATCGGACCGTGCTTGAGCTCACCGGCCGCAAACCCCTCGGCATGCATGTAAGCCAGTTCCTTGAGCTTCAACGCGCCTTCTAGGGCCACCGGATATCCCACATGACGACCAATGAACAACACCGCGCGGGAACCGGCTAGTGACTGGGCGAGCTCACGCACCGGCTCCAAGGTGGGTAACAGAGATTCAATCTTCGCGGGCAGCTGAGCCAGTTGATCAATGTGCTGGCGAATCTCTTCAGCCCACTTGGTTCCTCGCACCTGCGCGAGGTACAGCGCCACCAGTTGCACCGCAACAACCTGGGTCAGAAAAGCCTTCGTCGAAGCAACGGCAATCTCAGGTCCGGCATGGGTGTACACCACGGCATCAGATTCGCGAGCGATGGTGGAGCCATTGACATTGCAGACCGCCAGCACTCGCGCACCCTGCTCACGCGCGTGCCGCAAGGCCATCAAAGTGTCCATAGTCTCGCCCGATTGCGAAATGGCGATGACCAATGTGTCGCGCGTCAAGATCGGATCGCGGTACCGAAACTCGCTGGCCAACTCAATCTCGCAGGGAATACGCGTCCAGTGCTCGATGGCGTACTTCGCGATCATCCCCGCGTGATACGCCGTGCCGCACGCGATCAGCACGATCTTGTCGATACCCCTGAGGTCGTCATCGGATAGTCGCATCTCGTCCAGAATGAGCCGCCCACTGGGATCAATCCGGCCCAGCAGTGTGTCGGCCACCGCCTGCGGCTGTTCGGCGATCTCTTTCAGCATGAAGTACTCGTAGCCGCCCTTCTCGGCAGCCGCGACATCCCAGTCAATGTGGTACTCGTTAATGGCAGCAGGTTGACCGTCGAATCCCGTGATCTCCACGGAATCAGCAGTTAGTCGCACCACCTGGTCTTGACCCATCTCAATCGCTGTCCGGGTCGAACCAATGAAAGCCGCGACATCGCTGCCGAGAAAGTTCTCGCCGTCGCCACGGCCCACCACCAGCGGCGAGTTGCGCCGCGCAGCAACCACTACCCCCGGTTCGTTGGCATGAATGGCCACCAAGGTGAAGGCGCCTTCGAGGCGTCGACACACCACGCGCATCGCCTCGGCCAGTCCGGTGGAGGGGTCATAGACCGCCGAGAGCAAGTGGGCAACAACTTCGGTGTCGGTTTCAGAGGCAAACTCACTGCCGGCATCTTCGAGCTCTGCGCGCAGACGGGCGAAGTTCTCGATGATGCCGTTGTGCACAAGGGCAATGTGCGAATCGGGTGCTACATGGGGATGCGCATTGCGGTCATTGGGTGCGCCATGGGTCGCCCACCGGGTGTGGCCGATCCCGGTGGTGGCCATCGGCAGTGGCTGTTCGGCAAGCGCCTTCTCCAGGTTGACCAATTTGCCAGCGCGCTTGGCCATCGCGATGGCTTGATCAGCAACGACGGCAATCCCGGCGGAGTCATAACCGCGGTACTCCAAGCGACGAAGGCCTTCAATTACTGGTGAGAGCGC
>DPWC01000105.1 GCA_003529305.1 Actinomycetota bacterium | reverse complement strand
CTTGTTCCGTCGCACTCGTGGCTGACGGAGACCTCGGAAGCACCGTCACCGGTATCTGCGCTGCTGCATGCGGGGTTGGTAAACGGTGGCGGAGTCCTCGTGCTGGCCCTGTGGTCGTGGTTCGCCGCGGTGCCCGGCGTGCTTGCTGTGCTGCTCGTCCTTGGCGCGATCACCGTGATCGTTGGCACGGTTCTGGGTCGAGTGCGCGGTGATGTCAAGGGACAACTGGTGCACTCGACCACCGCTCAGATGGGCTACATGACAGTCCAGTTAGGTCTGGGCCTGCCAGCAGCTGCACTCCTGCACATCGTCGGTCATGGCTTCTACAAGTCGTGGCTATTCCTGCGAGCCGGCGGTGCTGTTTCTCGCAGCAGGGCTCGCAATGCGGCCACACTCAATGACTCTGCTGACCCCTCGAAGACCGCCGGGGCGGTGGCAGCGCTGTGTGCGACCAGCGTTGCTGCCGTCGCCGGTGCTCCTGCGGCACTCGCCAGCGTTTCTGCACTCGGACCCACCGCATGGGTACCAGTGGTCTTGAGCATTGTCACGGCCGGTAGCGCCGGAATGCTCGCCTACCGCGCCCACACCACTATCCCGAGAGCCTGCGCAACAGGCGTGATCGCCGGCTTGGCCGCCGCCACCTATCTGTGGCTTCTGTTCGGCACTGAGCAGATCACCGCCGATGCGTGGGGCGCACCCATCAATTGGGCACCCGCAACGGCCACCGCCCTGGTTCTGACCACTGGAAGCGCCTTGCTGGCGGCGGCCTTGCTGGCGCGCAAGGTCATCGCGTCACCCATGGGGGCGCTGGCCACTGTGGCCACCCTGCACGCGCTACCGGCATGGCATCGACAGCTCCGCCAGATTGCCGAACCGTCCTCTGCGCCTGCGGGTGACGAAGCGATGGTGACGCGCCGTGATGTTGACCGCGCTTTGAATGTCGTCGCCGGCACCTACTCACCCAACTGGCCGCTGCGTACCTTCGTGGCTGCCAATCCGCTCGCAGGTTTGGAATCTGTGAACTTTGACCAGATCGCCGGCCCGGCTGCAGCTGCTTTCGGCACCGACACCTATCTGCCGGAAACCGAGTTTGTGCGGATGTACAACGAGGGCACCATCACCCGCGACCACCTCATTGAGGCGATCGTTCAGGCCCACGAAGATCGTGGACTGGAGCCGCTGGGGCCCGCAGTGCTGCGCAGCGCCGAACAGCTCATTCGAACTGCGCCAGCACACGACACCGCTACCGATGCTGGCACCACCGATCGAGTCGTGAGTGCCGCTGACACCCACACAGCACATTGGGCAGCACGCTGCTGGGGACAAGTCAACGCGCAGGGATCACTCTGGGTTACCTGGCGCAACGCCGCCAGTAGCACCGCTTACTCCTGGGCAGCGGGCAACCCTCGTGTGCGACCGGTCGCTAGTTGCCTGAGCGATGACCCCACCGAAGCCCTCGTGGCCATCGCCAATCACCACGGCGTGGCCGCAGATCACCTTGTCAGTTTTCTCACCGAGCAGGCTCGCAGTGTGCCCGGGTGGACTGCTCATGCTCGCTGGCGGGACCGCGAGGCGCCGCACGCTGGGCGCTCAGGTTCGCACGCGCACCTTGCCGAACTGCTGGCCGTTCACGCCACCCTTGATGCGTTGATCAGCAAAGCCCCACGCGTGATCCGCACCGATATCCCCGAGGCAACCGCAGAAGACTTCCTTCTGGGTCGCAGTCGCCGGTCACTGTGGCAGCGCGCACTAGAGATCAGCATCACGCAACCGGTCATCACCGGTGTTGTCGATGCCGCGCACAATGGTGCGCCGTCGACTGCGACCAAGCAGCAGCCAGCGCGAGCTGATGTCATCACCTGCATTGATGTGCGCTCTGAGCGGCTCCGGCGAGCACTGGAAGCGCGCGGGCATCGCACCTTCGGGTTCGCTGGCTTCTTTGGCGCCGCACTGCGCTACCACGCCTCACCGGACCTGGCCACCAACCAATGCCCCGTGCTCATTCAGCCGACTACCACGGTCACTGCACGACGCGGCGCGAGTCTCTGGCGCCACCCGTTGACCCGATCCACCGGCGCGCTGAACAGTGCGCCCGTCACACCACTGGTGCTGGCCGAGGCAGGCGGTCTTGTTGCCGGAGTTGCCGCCTTGATGCAAACAGTGCTGCCGCATCGCTGGAAGGTGGCGAACTCCGCCTGGACCGTCACCAACACCGACGGCTTTGTGACCGGGATGTCTGTGGCCGACAGTGCTGCGCTAGCTGCAGGTGCCCTCAAAGCCATCGGCCTCGTTGACAACTTTGCACCGTTGATCGTGGTGTGTGGTCATGGCGCCACAGTGGAAAACAACGCCTTCGCCTCGGGCTATGACTGCGGAGCGTGCGGCGGCAATACCGGCGAGATCAATGCGCAGGTTCTGGCCAATGCGCTGAACGATCCCGCGGTTCGCCTGTTGTTAAGGGACGAAGGGATCGTCATCCCCGACACAACAACGGCCATCGCCGCACTGCACAACACCACCACCGATGAGGTCGCCATCGTTGCGGCGCATCAGGCCGCGCCACAAGCGCTGGAGGACTTTCGTGCCGATTGCGCGGTAGCCCAGAAGCAGGTCGTGGCCGAGCGCAGCACCCTGTGGCCAGCTGCCCACACCAGTGGGGTGATCACCCGATCACCTCAGCATTGTGCGCATGGCCGAGTGTCGACGGCCCAGCGTCGCGCGGGTGATTGGTCGGAAGCGTTTCCTGAGTGGGGTCTGGCGAGCAATGCCATGTTCATCGTTGGACCCCGCGAACTCACCGAGGGCCTCGACCTAGCGGGTCGCGCGTTCCTACATTCCTACGAACCGGATCTGGATGCCGATCACTCCACCTTGCAATTGATCTTGACAGCACCAACGATCGTCACTCAGTGGATCAACAGTCAGTACTACTGCTCCACTGTTGCCCACAGCGCACTTGGAGCGGGTGACAAGGCCACCCACAATGTGGTCGGCGATGTAGGGGTGCTCACCGGTTCACACGGTGACCTGCGCATCGGACTGCCGTGGCAAGCCGTGTTCACCCACGACCCCCGCACCGGTGCCCACACTCGACGCCATGATCCGGCGCGTCTCACGGTGGTCGTGTGGGCCCATCCCACCGCGATCATGCGCATCGTTTCGTCCCACGAGAACTTGGCTCAGCTGGTGACGAATCAGTGGATCCATCTGGTCGCCGTCAACCCAGCCACTGGGCGCGCGCACCGCCTCACCCCTGAGCTCTCGTGGGCCCACCATCTCAGCTCAGCACCAGAGGAAGTACCCGCTACTACCCAGCCGGCCAACGCCGTCTGACAGAAAGGTAAGGAAAAGCGATGCGACCGCATATCGAGATCATCGACCAGCAGGACTACCTCTGGCACATGGCGGAGTTCCTCCATGGTGAGGGACAAGCTCGTCAGCGCAACTTGTCCTACGACGAGGAGGACGGCTCCTGCTCCGCACGGATCGAATTTGTCACCGACTGGGGACGCCCTGGTGGAGTCCACCATGCTGAAACGGAGTGGTACATCCTCGAGGGACAGGTGCAGCTCGGCGAGCAGACACTGACCGCCGGCGACTACTGGATGGCACCCACGGGTGTGTACACCCCTGCCATCACTGTCAAGGCCGGCACCGTGATCCTGTTCTTCCGCGAATACGGCGACTGGGGTTTCGACATCACCGATCGCAGTCGTGATTTCGTTCGCGAAGACCAGTTCCTCAAGGTGCACCAGACCTCGAAAATGCCATGGATCCCTGTCGAACTTGGCAGCCCCATGCGCTTCGACCTCGGCGGAACACCGGTACCCGGACTGTTCATCAAGATGCTGCACCGCGACGAGAAGACCGGGTTCTACACGCGCCTAATCAAGGCCAAGCCCGGCTGGCGCGAGCATCCCCTTGCTCATCACCCCTGCTACGAGGAGGCCTACTGCCTTGAGGGTGGCTTTGAGTACAACTACGGCGAGATGTGGCCGGGCACCTACTTCTTTCGTCCCGCGCTGATTCGCCATGGCGACTTCACCTCGGCCATGGACGAAGGCTGTACCTGGATTGTGCGGTCAGACTCCGACCTGGTGGATTGGTACACCGACGATGCGCGAGTCGAGATGCATGGCACGCCACAGAACTACGGGCCTGATTTCCCGGGCACTGCGATGCCTCGGCTGTTGCAGCCGGTGCGCTCACGCTCCATCGGCCCGTGGGAAGACCCTGCCTATACCTGAGCCCGACAGGCACGCCCAGTTGCGGATGATCAGATCAGCATTACCGTGAATGACATGACGCAACAGCAGGTGTATGAACGCGTG
Source organism: Actinomycetota bacterium (assembly GCA_003529305.1). Lineage (GTDB taxonomy): Bacteria > Actinomycetota > Actinomycetes > UBA12327 > UBA12327 > UBA12327. The sequence goes on along the minus strand of DPWC01000105.1, from coordinate 1,311 downwards.
AATGTGTACGACGGCTTCGAAGTGCGTCGGTACGCGCCGTGCGTTGTCGCCGAGGTGCTGATGGCTGGTTCCTTCGAGCGAGCAGGCAACGCCGGATTCGGTCCGTTGGTCTCCTACATCAGTGGGCGCAACCAGACCGGTGGCAAGGTAGCGATGACCGCTCCGGTGATTCAGGAGCAGATCGCCGATTCCGATCTGCATCGCGTGCAGTTCGTTATGCCCGCTGGGTCATCAATGTCCTCCTTACCTGCGCCTGCTACCCAAGGCCTTCGCCTCATGGAGTTGCCCGAGCAGACCGCCGCCGTGATGCGCTACTCCGGCCGCTGGAGCGAGGCGGCCTATCGGCAGCATGTTGCTGAGCTCACCGAACGCGTCCAGCGCGCTGGACTGCGAGTGGTCGGATCGGCTCGGCTGGCCCGCTTCGACCCACCATGGAAGCCCGGCTTCCTTCGCCGCAACGAAGTCGTGCTGCCGGTCGAGCCTGCTTGATCAGTGCGGGTGCTTGCTAGGGCGCCAGCGCATCAAATCCGTTCGCTACCACGGCACCACCGCCGGTGAGTACCGTCTGGCTCGGGCAACGATCCTGAAGCACTCGACGCAAGGCTTCCCCTTCGGCCGGAGTGACACTGAGACCGAATTTGGCTTTCACACCGATCTGGCGTGCCGCATAGGAACACCAGCAGTCGCGATTGCGCGGCAACCAGGTCGCCGCGTCACCGTCCCCCTTCTGACGGTTCTGACCGGGATCGACTGCCAACAGATTCAACGGATCATTGGCAAAGGCCAGCCGTTTGGCAAACGGCCAGCTCTGGGCACCACTGACCCAGGCATTGCGCAGTGCCACCACATGATCGATATCCACGGCGTTGCGACTGCCGCGCACATAGATCAGCGTTGTGCCGGTGTAGGGGTCAGCAAGCGTGCCTGCGGTGATCACACACCCACTGGTGCCCGGACGAGTACTCAGGGCAGTCAGGTCGCGGCGCAAGATGTCATCGCGGGTGTCACATCCATTGCGATCAACATCAGTCCACGCGGGACCGAATTGGGATCGCGTATACCCCGTGGTCGCAGCGCGCCCCCGCACCGTGAGCTGGTCGAGGGCAGCCAATGCTGACCCCGGCGACGATGGCGCCGGTGGTGCCTGTAGCGCCGATTCAGTTGGGGTGTCCGCTGGCGCGGAAGCCGCCGAATCGGTCGAACCACCGCAGCCGGTCAGGCAGAGCAGGGCCGTGGCAACAACCCCGGAAACCGCTGCCATACCCGCGCATCGCGGGCGATCTGACCGCCGAAAAATCCCCATCCCACGCA
>DPWC01000167.1:2167-3546 GCA_003529305.1 Actinomycetota bacterium | reverse complement strand
CTGCAAGCTCACGGGTGACCGCAAGCAGTCGCTCGGCCACCGCCGAAGTCGAGCCCACACTTGCACGGCCAGCGATGTGGTGCGCGATTTGCACCATGTGTTCGGTGGCTGCCAAGTAGCCGTTGGCGTTGGGGCGGTCTAGATGTCGCTCATCGAGCGCCACTAAGCGCCGTGTGGCATCAAGGACATCCACCACGCGGCCCTGCTCTGGTCGGCAATGCCGCACCGCGTTGGTCAGAACAGGAGTGATCCGCTGTTCTACTGCCAGTTCAAGCATGCGTGCCGCAAGTGCCGTTGACCGCGGCGCACCCCGCGGATCGTGCTCATTGGCAAGGTGCGAGACCACCTCAATGCGCAGGCTCTGCGCACCCACGATGCTGCGCCACCAGGCAATCTCGTGTCGGGCCTGCTCGGGTCTGCGTTGCAGTACAGCACGGCCCACGGATGAATCCGGACCAAGGAGCACCACCACCGAGGGGTTGGCACTGAGGATGTGCGCGATGTCGTCGCGACACAGCAGTGGGTGATCGCGGTGGCGATGCGCCGCGGTAGTCAAGTGGCAGACCTGAGCCCAGCCGTGGGCGCCGCGCACAAGAAAACCCACACGGGGTTGGCGCTGATCAATGAACGCCCCACCGCGTACCGGGGTGCGCACAGAAGCCGGCGGCGCAGGGTGCGCCAGCGGCAACGACTCAAGGGCAAGGTCAACGCCCAAGATCGGAGATACGCCATGGTGCTGGCAGGCCAGAGCGAACTTCACCGCACCTGCCACGGTGTCGCGATCGGTCACGGCAAGGGCCGGCTGCCCCATCGTTGCCGCTGCTGCAACAAGTTCGTCAACCGGCGAAGCGCCGTACTTCATTGACCAGCCCGATGCCACCCGCAGGTGAACAAAAGGCTGGATCTGGCTCACTGTTGCGCAGCACGACCGAGCCACCAGCGCCCGTCAGTGCCGCACACCAGTTCATAGACGCCATAGCGCGACTCAGCGCGCCAGGGATCGGGATTGTCAGGATCGAGTTCATCGCCTGTCGGCAGATCTTGTCGCCGGGCCTCAACTCGCCAGATCGTGCGATCAAGTGGCGGCAGCATGCTCTGCGTGCCAGCACAAGCGGTGGTGGTCGTCTCCGACAGATCGTCAGCCTCCTGCCCATGTAACACGCGCACCGCACGCGAACGCCACCACGCGCTGCCCTCTACCCAGTAGCCGACAACGGCGCGCACGGAGTACCAGCGGGCTCGGTGCACTGTGCGCGAGCCACGCGTTACCTCAGGACGACGAAACAGAACAGGTACACCGTCGCGACACCTGACATCGACACTCTCGCTGCGCCCTCGCATCACTCACCCACTTCTTCTGTCTGGTCTGTCTGGTCTGT
>DPWC01000167.1:0-1826 GCA_003529305.1 Actinomycetota bacterium | reverse complement strand
TCTGGTCTGTCTGGTCTGTCTGGCCTGTCTGGTCTGTCTGGCCTGTCTGGCCTGTCTGTTCGCTGCGCACTGACAGCACGCACCGATGACGAGGGCCGGTTCGACACATGGGCGGCCTTCCCCGGACACACCACTGCCGAACCGGCCCTGCACCACCGGCCATCCCCACCGCCACGGGGGTCGAATCCGGCCGGCGGGGCTTCCGAGATCTGGGCCCGGGCTGACGGGGGAATCAGCCCGGAATCCCAGAAACTCGGCCGATTCGAACACTCGCCCCACACCATCTGCGAGCAGATATTAGAACAAATGTTCGAATAGACTCCCACAGTAAACCCGGCCTCCGACACTGCCGTCAACCCCCGTCAACCCCGAGAAAGTCAGTGGCTGGCAAGTAGGTGGCAAGTCGGTGACGAATGGCGGTGGCGCATGGGGGGCATGTGGGTGGCAAGTCAGCGGCCAGTCAGTGGCACAGTGAGCCCGCAGCAGAACAGAAACCCTGACCCAACGAAAGGTGGCCGCGGTGGACGGCTTTCAGATCATCCCCCAGCGGCCCTGGTATCGACCACCGCTGGGTGTGGTGCTGCTAGCGCTGATCGTGCTCGCCGGTGTCGGTGCCGCCGTCTGGGCGATCGTCCGCTGATTTCTGCGCGAGCTCGCCATGACCGATCGGTCCGCCAATCCTCAGGCCACGCTGGCACATCCTCGCGTCGTTGCCGTCATCACCGCACTGCGCGATGCAGGAGCACAGCACGCCGCTGACAACATCGTCGTCTTCACCAGCTCTGCACCCACCGCTGCCGCTGCCGCAGAAAAACTGGGCTGCCCACTTGGCGCCATTGCCAACTCACTGGTCTTCAACGCACAGGGTCAACCACTGCTCGTAATGACTTCCGGGGCGCACCGCGTAGACACTCACCAGGTTGCCGACCTGCTCGGCGTACCCGCCCTTGACCGTGCTGATGCTGACTTTGTGCGCGAACACACCGGACAAGCCATTGGTGGTGTGGCACCAGTGGGTCACCCACATCCCATCGGCACTGTGGTGGACACCGATCTGCTGGCCTACGACACCATCTGGGCGGCGGCCGGCCATCCGCACACCATGTTTCCCACCACCTTCGACGAACTTCTGCGACTCACCGACGGCACACCAGCGGAGGTGGGGCCGTGAGCACGCCAGCACACACCCCTACCGTCCGGCTGCACCTCTTCGGTGTCACACCGGCACGCATTCCTAGTGCCATCGCACGCATGGGCACCACTCGGTGGTCATTGCGCGGTCTGAATCATCTGGTGTTCAGCAAGCTTCTCGGGACGGCCGCGCCTACCACCTTCACCACAACATCAGCAGATCCGCTGCACTGGGGAATGCTGACGGTGTGGAGCGATGCCGCCGCTGCTGAGGCCTTTGATGCCTCACGCGCGGTGCGCTCATGGGAACTGATCGCCCATGAGGCACTGCGCATGACCATGCTGCCGATCGCCAGCCAGGGACACTGGTCGGGTCGCCAACCTTTCGGCGAACCTGACGGCAGTGCCGGTCGCGACCACTCCGGCCCAGTGGCGGCTATTACCCGCGCGCGACTGAAAGCCAGCAAGGCTGCAGAGTTTGGCCGCGCCAGCGAGCAGGTGGCGCAGGCGCTTCGCGAGGTCAACGGTTTGCTGCTGTCCACTGGCATTGGCGAGGCACCACTGCTTCTGCAAGGCACCTTCAGCATCTGGGAATCCGCACAGGCCATGCGCGAATTCGCCTACTCCAATCCAGCGCATACCGAAGTAATTGCCCGAACCCCTGACATCGGCTGGTATGCCGAAGAACTCTTCGC
>DPWC01000125.1 GCA_003529305.1 Actinomycetota bacterium | reverse complement strand
CCGAGCTTGGCTCAACATTTCCTCGTCCACACCCAAGCGGCCCGCAGTGTCAACGATGACGATGTCGTGCATCTTCGTCCGCGCGAAGTCCATCGCTGATCGGGCGACCGTCACGGGATCCCCTACGCCATCGCCCGGTTCCGGAGCAAACACCGCCACGCCGGCCTGCTGACCAGCAACGGTTAACTGCTCAACGGCACCGGGTCGCTGCAAATCGGCAGCCACCAAGACGGGTTGATGCCCTTGACCACGCAGCCAGTGCGCCAGCTTGCCCGCCAGTGTGGTCTTGCCTGCGCCCTGAAGTCCCGCGAGCATGATGACCGTTGGTGGCGTTTTGGCCAGAGTTAGTCGCCGCGACTGGCCACCCAAAATCGTCGTAAGTTCCTCATCAACAATCTTGAGCACTTGCTGGGCCGGATTGAGCGCCTTCGACACCTCTGTGCCAATGGCGCGCTCCTTGACCCGGGCGACGAAAGTTCGCACAACCGGGAGGGCGACATCGGCCTCCAGCAACGCGATCCGCAGATCGCGGCAGACTTCCTCAACATCGTTGGCACTGAGTCGGCCTTTGCCACGCAGTCCTTTGAAGGTCTCAGCGAGGCGATCCTGCAGCGAGCCGAACACCTGACAGCGCTCCTACCCCTGACTCATGCACGGATCCGGCACGACGATTCGCACGGGACTTGTGGGTCCACCCACCACGCCAACCTACGAGAAGTCCACCGACTTCACGATGCCGCCGTCAACGCGTAACGAGGTTCCTGTGATGTAGGACGCCCGCGGACTGCCCAAAAAAGCCACCGTATTGGCGATCTCCTGGGGGTCGCCCACGCGATTCAGGTACGAGGTGGAGGCAATGCGCTCAATCATGCCGGGCATGGCATCACGCATCAGATCAAAGGTTGAGCCCTCCCAGACGATGACGCCAGGAATCACGGTGTTCACACGAATACCGTCGGCGCCCAAGATGGCCGCCATCTTGGTGCCGTAACTCATTAACGCTGCTTTGACGGTGCCATAGGCGGTCTGACCTGGACCAGTGGTCGGACTTAATGCCGTGGTGCTGCTGATCAGAACGACAGCTCCAGCATCCGATGCCGCAAGGTGTGACCGCGCAGCGCGGATACCGCGAACTGCTTGCATCACATCAGACTGGAAGGTCAATTCCCAGGTAGCGTCGTCATCGCCACTGGGTTGAATCGCTGCGTTGAGCACGAGCAGGTCAAGGCCACCCATCTGTTCGGCAGAGGAATTGACCCATGCTTCAAAAGCCGCCGCATCGGTGACATCAACGCTGGCGCCATGGATGGTGCCCAGCGGGGAGAACTCGGCAACAGCGGCGTCGATGCTCTCCTGACTGCGCCCGCAGATCGACACCGTGCAGCCTTCTTCCAACAAGGTGCGGGTAATCCAGCGCCCGATTCCTCGGCCACCACCGGTGACGATCGCTTTACGGCCTGCCAGTCCCAGATCCATGACCCATCGCCCTTCTGCACGCTCCCAGCGAACGCACTGGGTTATCTTGTCGCACTTCAGCGCGAGACGAGGGCCAAAGTGATTGCTTCCACGGTCTGCTGAGTGCTCACTGGTCCTAGGGGCTGACCCTGGGCATCGGTCAGATAGAACGAATCGACCGCCTCCGAGCCCATCGTCGCCACTCGAGCAGCACGAATGTTTGCGCCGCGTTCAGCCAAGACCCAACCGATGGTGTGCAGCAGGGCTGGTCGATCGTGGGAGCGCACCTCCACCACCGTGGCGCGATCCGAAGCCCCCTGCACCACATCAACAACCGGCGGCGCAGTCTGCGCCACACTCGTTGAATAGGACTCTTCACGAGCAGCCAGTCGCCCATGAAGATCCAAAGTCCCGGCCTGAACTCGTAGCAAGTCTTCCCGCAAACGACTCGCCTCGGGCGGCTCACCGAATACCGGTTGTACGGTCCACACCTGTAATGCCTGGTCGGCAGATGAATGCAAAGTAGCTGCCCGAACCGCGAGGCGATGCAGGCTCAGCACACCGGCGACATCGGCCATCAGGCCCGTTCGATCGTGTGCCACCACGACAACGCGCCACACTGGGCCGCGCTGCTGCACCACTACTTCGATACCCCCAGGCCCTACCCCGCGATCGAGGAGTTCTTGTTCCTCCTGCGATGGTCCGGCCATCGCTTCAGGTTGCTCACCGCGCAACTGCGCGGCCATGCGGTCGGACAGATCCCGGATAAGCCCAGCCCGCCATTCCGTCCAGGCTGCGGGCCCGGTGGCGCGAGCGTCGGCTTCGGTCAACGCTGTGAGCAGATCAAGGAGTTCATGGGCATCAATGGCGCCACTGACCACGGAGAATTCACGCAGTCGAGCCACAGCCGATGTCACCGTGGCCGGATCGTCTAAGTCTCGTCTGGTCGCCGTCTCCGGAAGCAGCAGGTGCAGCCGACACAGATCGACGAGGACCGACACATCAGCCGGTCCGAACCCCAGGTCCACGGCAAGTTGCTGCACCAGCGCGACGCCGTGTTCGGTGTGGTCACCGGGCAAGCCCTTGCCCACATCGTGAAGTAGAGCTCCGACCAGCAAGAGGTCAGGGCGATGAACCCTTCGCGTGAGGGCGGCCGCTTGCACTGCGGCCTCTACAAGGTGGCGATCCACGGTGAAGCGGTGCACCGGACTGTGTTGAGGCAATGCCCGCAATCGCTCCCAGCCTGGGATCCACGAGGACCACAGACCACTTTGGTCAAGGTCTTCCCAGATCGGCAGGGCTGCCGGCCCTGCTCCGAGCAAGGAGACGAATTCCTCTCGTGCATCTCGCGGCCACGGAAGCGGAAGATTTGTCGGGGCCAGTGACAGCCGCTGAAGTGTCGCCGGTGCCAATCGCAGTCCTTGTTGCGCTGCAGCGGCAGCGGCCCGCAAGGCAATAACGGGATCGTCAAGATCGGCCGACCGCGCCAGCTGAACCTCGCCATCAGCGGCTACGACGCCTTCGGCCAGAGGGCGTCGCGACTGCTTAGCCGATCGCCTGTTGGACCACAACCGCCGTGGCGCCGACACTGTTGCGCGCTCCACCGAATGCCACGCCGTGTCCGTTGCATGGGCGATGGAGCGGGCCGCCAGACACACAGCACGCAAGAGGTCATCAGCAGTGCCCAACCCCAAGCGCTCAGCAATCGCCGCCTGTTCTTGAAGAACCAACCGGTCCGAGGCCCGACCAGATGTCAGATGCAATTCGTCACGAACATCAAGCAGAAAACTCTTGGCACGCAGCACAGCCGAGTAATCGACATCGGCCGTCCAGGTTGCTGCAATAGCGCGGATGACAGTGCAGTCACGCAAGCCGCCGATGGACTCCTTCACATCGGGCTCAAGCAGGCTGGATGCTTCGCCAAATCTGTCGCGTCGCGCATGCTCCAGTTCGCGGAGCGCCCGAAGGCGTTCCCCAGAATTGGCGCGCCAGTTAGCCAGCACGCGACTGCGTACCTGCTCATGGATCGCGGTGTCACCGGCGATCCATCGGGCGTCCAGCAGGCCTGTGGCAGCACGAATATCCGTATCGGCGATGCGCACAACCTCGTCAAGAGTTCGAACACTGTGGTCCAGACCCAGCCCGCTATCCCAAATGGGGTACCACAGGCGATCGGCGAGCGAACGCGTGTTCGCTGTGGGACCGATGAGCACGAGATCGAGGTCGCTCCCTGGGGCGAGTTCGCGTCGACCATGACCGCCCACCGCCACCAGCGCCACGCCGTTGGTCACGCCTAGTGGTTCGAAAAGTTGCCGCAGCCATTCGTCGATGAAATCCGCATAGTTCCGCCTGCGCTGTTCACCCGGCGCACCGCGCCAGAGCGCATCACGCTGTTGCCGAAAGTGCGATGGGTCATTCCATGAAGCCACCGCCTCAGAGCCGGAAGACTCAGACGGCGTCAACGCCGCGCTCTCCTGTGCGCACGCGCACGATCGTCTCCACGGGCACTGACCACACTTTGCCGTCACCGATGCGGCCGGTCTGCGCGGCCTTGACGATCGCATCAAGCACCGACTCGACATCGGCGTCATCGACAACAACCTCGAGGCGCACCTTGGGAACGAGGTCGACGGTGTACTCCGCCCCCCGATACACCTCCGTGTGCCCCTTCTGTCGGCCGAAGCCACTGGCTTCACTGACCGTCATGCCACTGATACCGATGTCCTCCAGGGCCGTCTTGACATCGTCCAGCTTGAACGGCTTGATGATTGCTGTGATGAGCCTCATCAGTTGACCTCCGATCGGTGGGCAGCCGAATGCTGGCCCAGTACACCACTGTTGGCAGAAGACAAGTCGTAGGCGGACTCCAAATGCTGATCAAGGTCGATTCCCGTGACCTCTGCCTCGGTGTCAATGCGCAACCCCATCACCCCATCAATCACCTTGGCGAGCACCAAAGTGATGACGAAGGAATAACCAAGAACAACCACCACGGCCAGTAACTGCGTCCCCAGCACTCCTGTGCCGCCGCCATAGAGCAGTCCGTTTCGACCGCTCGCATTAACCGTGGTGGTCGCCAGAAACCCAAGACTCAAACACCCGATAACACCGGCTACCAAGTGAACTCCGAACACATCCAACGATTCATCGATACGCCATCGGTACTTCCACCTCACGGCGAAGGCACACACCGTCCCCGCGAGTGCCCCAATGACCAGAGCCGCCCACGGCTCGACAAATCCACACGACGGGGTGATGCCAACAAGTCCGGCGATGGCCCCTGATGCTCCGCCCAATGTCGTGGGGTGCGAATCACGAACTCGCTCCACCACCAACCAAGCAAGCAAGCCAGCAGCTCCGGCCAGCATGGTGTTAGCCAGAGCAGTAGCTGCCAGCACATTGGCCTGTAAGGCTGATCCCGCGTTGAACCCGAACCAGCCGAACCAAAGCAAACCTGCCCCCACCAATGCCAGCGGCATGCTGTGTGGCTTCATCGGCTGCTGCGGCCAGCCCACTCGTCGGCCCACCACCAATGCCAACGCCAGACCCGCTGCCCCCGAGTTGATCTCCACCACCGTGCCACCGGCGAAGTCGAGAAGTCCGCGCTGTGCGAGCCAGCCCGCACCAGAACCATCGGCACCGCCGAAGTCGAAAACCCAATGCGCCACCGGTGCGTACACCAGGCTCACCCATGCCACCACAAAGGCGCACCAGGCTGAGAAGCGGACCCGATCTGCCACCGCCCCGGAGATCAGAGCGACGGTGATGATGGCGAACATCAGTTGGAACATGACGAAGGCAATCAGCGGCACCGGATAGGTCACGCCATTGGTGGTGCCTTGAGTCACCACACCAGAGAGCCCGGCCTGCGACACACCACCCCAGAGCCGGCCGCCATGACCAAATGCCACGGACCATGCATAACCGGTCCAGACCACTGCAGTTAAACCTGCAGCGACGAAGGTCATCAACATCATGTTCAAGGTCGACTTCGCGCGGACTAACGCGCCGTAAAACAACGCCAAGCCGGGCACCATGACAAACACCAAGGCGGTACACACCAACAGCCAACTGGTATCGCCCGCATCAATTCTCATCAGCTCAGTCACCGTCTCCATCGATGCCAACGCGCACAGGTGTGCGCTCCAGTCGACGCCCAAGAGCGCCGCTGGCCCCGCCGAATTCGAAGGCCGTCTCCAAGTGTTGGTCGAGGTCAATGCCATCGATTTCAGCTTCAGGGTCGATACGCAGCTTCATCACCTTGTTCAGCACCCACCCGATGACGAAAGTGACAACGAACGAATACGCCAACACCGTGAAGGCGCCCGTGGCTTGGAGCCGTAGAAGTTCCCAACCTCCGCCATAGAGCAGACCGTCTCGGCCCGCAGAATTGACCGCCTTGGTCGCCAGCAGGCCAATCGCCAAAGTGCCCACCAGTCCACCGACTAGGTGCACGCCGACAACATCCAAGGAGTCATCAATCCCGACTCGAAACTTCAGCGACACCGCAAACGCACACACGACGCCCGCCAGTAGCCCGATGATCACTGCCGCCCACGGCGCGACGAAAGCGCACCCCGGCGTGATGGCCACTAGGCC
>DPWC01000227.1 GCA_003529305.1 Actinomycetota bacterium | reverse complement strand
AGGCCTCGGGCTGGTCCGCCACCGTGAATCGGGCAACCAATGGGTGGCGCGTCGACCTTGAGCACGCGGACCCGGCGGGTGACCAGGCTCCACTCCAGGGCCATCAGGGATTGGCGGCGACGCTGGCCTGCGCCGCGGTGTGGTCGCGCTTTCCCCATGGCGTCCCTGACGGGTCCGTTGAGATCCACGGTTGGCCCGACTAAGTTCGCCGTGTGGACGACACGGCGGACAGCCCTTCGAGTAGTGCCCCCGAGGCCGAGATGGTGGTCTCGACACTTCCGCTGGAGATAAGCACGGGGGATCCCCGAGTCGACGCTGCGGTGGCGCAACTGCAAGGGCTTGACTCTTCCTCCGTTGACGAGCATCCCGCCGTTTTCTCCTCAGTGCACGAGGAACTTCAGGCCGCGCTGAACACCCTCGATCAGGACTGACTCCGTGGCCGTCCGGCGCCGCTTGGACGCCGAGCTGGTTCATCGAGGACTGGCTCGCTCCCGCGAGGTGGCCGTTGACTTAATCCACCAGGAGCGCGTTCTCGTGCAAGGAACCGTGGCCACTAAGCCGGCCCGGCAGGTTCAAGCTGACGACTCCATCGTGGTGCGCACGGATGACAACGACCCTGGGTACGCCTCGCGGGGCGGCTACAAGCTTGCCGGCGCCTTGGATGCTTTCGAGGAATTGCAAGTGGCCAATCGCCGGTGTCTGGATGCCGGCGCGTCCACGGGCGGATTTACCGATGTGCTGTTGCGCCGAGGTGCGGCACAAGTAGTAGCCGCTGATGTTGGGTACGGATTGCTGTCGTGGTCACTGCGCAACGATGATCGCGTTGATGTGAAGGACCGCACCAATGTGCGTTCGCTGACACCAGAGCTGATCGGGGGCAGCGTTGATGTCGTTGTCGCGGACTTGTCGTTCATTGCCCTCGGCATCGTTTTGCCTGCCTTGAGTTCTTGCCTCGTCGACGATGGCGACTTGCTGGTCATGGTCAAGCCACAGTTCGAGGTCGGCAAGCAGCGGCTGGGCGCAGGAGGAGTCGTTCGTGATCCAGCCCTTCGCGAAAGCGCGGTGTTGCAAGTGGCCCACGAGGCCGCAGCATTGGGTTGGGGGACCGCCGGAGTCGTGGCTTCAAGCCTGCCGGGCCCATCGGGCAATGTGGAGTACTTCTTGTGGCTTCGCCGCGACGCAAAGCCACCGAACCGCGATGATGTGGCCACGGCCGTGCGTGAAGGACCTCAGTGAGCACGGTGGGATGTTGGGGCAAGCAAGGGCGGCTAGACAAGGTGGGCACATGAGTAGTCAGCAGGGGCAGCCCCCGGCGACGGTGTTGCTCATCGCTCACACCGGTAGACCAGCGGCGCTCCACGCAGCGCAGGACCTCGCTCACCGACTGCATGCGCATGGGGTAGCGATCCGGGCACTGCCCGACGAGGCCGCCGACATGGGTGTCGCTGCGGTCGTCAGTTGTGATCCGCAGCGGCCTGCCGACGGAGTAGATATTGCTGTTGTCCTCGGTGGTGACGGAACGCTGTTGCGCGCCGCCGAAATCACTCGTGATGCATCCGTGCCGCTGCTGGGAGTAAATCTGGGGCATGTCGGTTTTCTCGCCGAAGCAGAGGCCAAGGAATTGCAGCAGGTAGCTGACAGTGTGGCCGCCGGCGAATTTCGCATAGAACATCGTGCAACGGTTGCTGTACGCGTGCTCATGCAGTCCAGAGAACTTGTCACGGGCTGGGCGCTCAATGAGGCGACCGTCGAAAAGGCTGGCCGCGAGCGAATGGTGGAGCTGGTCGCCGAGGTGGACGGTCGACCACTGTCGCGATGGGGCGGCGACGGCGTGGTGTGTGCCACTCCCACCGGTTCGACCGCCTACGCGTTTTCTGCGGGCGGTCCGGTGGTGTGGCCCGATGTTGAGGCGTTACTCGTGGTTCCCATCAGCGCACACGCGCTCTTTGCCCGCCCGCTCGTCGTGAGCAGGAATTCGCAGGTCGCCATAGAGGTCTTGGCGAGCAGTCCGCCGGCCGTGTTGTGCCTCGATGGGCGCCGCACCATTGACCTGCCACCGGGTGTCCGTGTGGAGGTGCGCCTGAGCGACCAGAGCGTCGCCTTGGCGCGCCTGAGTCGATCGTCATTTGCTGACCGGCTAGTAGAGAAGTTCGATCTGCCGGTGGCCGGCTGGCGTGGGGACCGAGGCTGAGGTGCTCGCGGAACTGCGGATCAGTGGATCGGCCATTGTCGAAGATATCGAGATAGAGCTCGGGTCGGGCCTCACGGTGATCACTGGTGAGACCGGTACCGGTAAGACCACGCTGCTCACCGCGCTGGCCTTGCTCATGGGGGGCAAGCCCGAAGGACCCGGTACGGCGGTTCGCCAGGATCGCATGACGGTCGAAGGGGTCTGGACGGATATCCCGCCGGTCGTGGTCGAGCGCATTAGAGATGCTGGCGGCGACCTTGACGATGGGCAACTCGTCCTGCGCCGAACGATTTCTGCCGATGGTCGGACCCGGGCCTTCGCCGGTGGCGCGAGTGTGCCAGCGGCGGTCCTTGCCGAAGTAGGGGAGATGTTGACCGCCATCCACGGACAGGCGGATCAGCTATTGCTGCGCCGACCGGCGATGCAGCGGGACCTAGTGGATGCGTTCGCTGGTGCCGAGCACCTGTCTCGCGTGGCCGAGCATGGGCAGGTGTGGAAGTCCT
>DPWC01000205.1:442-2536 GCA_003529305.1 Actinomycetota bacterium | reverse complement strand
CCGCAGGCCTTCGTCGAAGACATCATCGTCGGCGGACTACATGCCTCAGAGGTCGTCGTGGGTGCTGATTTCCGATTCGGGCATCAGGCCGCTGGTGATGTCAGCCTGCTCAGCGAACTCGGTGGTCAGCTGGGCTTTGGAGTAGAAGGGGTCGGACTAGTCGGCGATGGCCGGGAGCGATGGTCCTCCACGGCAGTGCGGCAACGGTTGATTACCGGCGATGTTCAGGGGGCAGCGGCCGTGCTGTCTCGTCCCCATCGGCTGGATGGTGTGGTCGTGCCCGGCGATCAGCGTGGGCGCGACCTTGGTTTTCACACCGCCAACCTGAGTTATCCCTCGACCATGGCGGTGCCCGCCGATGGTGTGTATGCCGGTCGTCTGGCCTTGTTGGCCGATGACGGCGCCACCGGCCAGAGTTATTCCGCGGCCGTCTCGATCGGCGCGAACACCACCTTCGATGGCACTGAGCGCCGTGTTGAGGCGCACTGCCTGGATCACAGTGATCTCGATCTGTATGGCCAACGCGTGGGCATTGAGTTTGTCGAGCACCTTCGCCCGATGCAGCGATTCGACTCCGCCGATGACCTAGTGGCGCAGGTTCACGACGATGTCGCGCGTACGCGGGTGGCCTTAGCGCAGGCGGGGAACTAGCGCGATGCCGATCTATGAGTACCGGTGCACCAGTTGCGCCACGGAGTTTGAGTTCTTGCAACTCAAAGTCGATGGCCCTGACCCAGCGTGCGTGCAGTGCGGGGCTCAGCAGGTGCAGCGTTTGGTGTCGCGACTAGGTCTGGCCGGCACAACCCCACCCACGGGTGACGCGCTCTTTGAGAGCGACAAGTTGACCTTTACTCAGCGCCAAGGCCTGAAAGGTCGCGTGCCGTTGGCGGCCAAGCAGGCGTACAACCGGATGCGGGCAGCGCGACAGGCGGAGGGCAAGGAGTTGGGGCATCACCACCCGAGCCCTGAGGAGTTGGCCGAGATGGATCCGGAGGATCCCGCGGCGCAGCAGCACCTGCATTATCACGATGCCGACCATGTTCATCTGGTCGATGACGAGCCTGCAGCGCCAACGCCAAGGGGCAGTGGGGTCGCCGAAGACGCTGGGCTGTCTGCGGGCACGAGCGAGGGCCAAGCCCCCACGCCCAAGCCGTAAGCCCCCGCCGGGTACCCTTGCGCCATCGGTCACAAGCGCCGATGTGAGACCAGATTTCCCCGTGCATCCGACCGGGGAACTCACCGGAACCCCAGGAGATGTTCATGGCACTGTCGAGCCAGACCAAAAGCGAGATCCTCAGCGAGTACGGCACCTCCGCGGGGGACACCGGTTCACCCGAGGCGCAGGTTGCCCTGCTGACGCGTCGTATCAACGACCTCACTGAGCACCTGAAGACTCACAAGCACGATCACCACAGTCGTCGCGGTTTGCTGCTCCTGGTGGGTCAGCGCCGTCGCCTGCTGCAGTACCTGGCCAAGAAGGACATCAGCCGCTACCGCGCGCTGATCGAGCGACTGGGTCTGCGCCGCTAGTTCGCACCACCGCAGTACCGCGCACTCGACGAGGGCGCGGCGTCACAACCGAATCAGGGCGCACGCAATGGCGTGCCCACCGGTGACGGTCCTCGGTAGTGGCCTCCGGAACCCGAGCATTGCTCGGCGCCGTCCGCGGGCCTCGATCGAAGACCGCCGAGTGCCGGTAGCACCGTGTCGTTGAATGTGCCCGCGCATATAAAGGAGACCCCGCGTGGGTTCGCAGATTCATTCTGTAGACGCCGTTTTGGATAACGGCACATTTGGCAAGCGCACCATCACTTTCGAGACCGGGCAGTTCGCCCGTCAGGCCGCTGGCTCGGCTGTTGCCTACCTGGGCGACACGATGCTGCTGTCGGCCACCACGGCCAGCAAGCGCCCCAAGGACCAGTTCGACTTCTTCCCGCTCACGGTGGATGTCGAAGAGCGCATGTATGCCGCTGGTCGTATCCCCGGATCGTTCTTTCGTCGCGAGGGCCGCCCTTCCGAAGACGCGATCCTGACCTGCCGCCTGATTGACCGTCCGCTGCGCCCCTCGTTCGTCAAGGGTCTGCGCAATGAGGT
>DPWC01000205.1:0-179 GCA_003529305.1 Actinomycetota bacterium | reverse complement strand
GTTGTCACGGTGATGGCATTGAACCCGGAGGTTCTCTACGACGTTATCGCGATCAACGCGGCCTCGATGTCAACGCAGTTGGCCGGTCTGCCGTTCTCTGGTCCCGTCGGTGCCACGCGTGTGGCGTTGATCGACGGCCAGTGGGTGGCTTTCCCGACGCACTCTGAACTTGAGCGCGC
>DPWC01000036.1 GCA_003529305.1 Actinomycetota bacterium | reverse complement strand
TGACGCAGCCAGAGCGACAGCACGATCGAGGTCGGGCGCATCCAGCGCAACTGCAATGGGCGAGGGGTCGCGGAAAGCGGGCTCGGCACTCACAGATCGGACTCCAGTTCCGGCTCACCGTCTTCGAAGGCGACCAGATTGGGTTCTTCAGGCGCGCTCTCGGCATCCGGCGCGCGATGGGCGTACCCGACCGCATCACGGACGGCCCCGAAACCTCGAGCGTGAAGGGCGCGAATCAACTCGTCGCGAATACGCGCAGGCGCCATGGGATCAGCAAAGATCGCCGTTCCCACGCTCACTGCGCTGGCGCCGGCCAGGATGAACTGCAATGCGTCCCCGCCCGTGCGAATGCCACCCATGCCCAAGATGGGCACCTCCGGCATAGCCGCATGGATCTGCCAGACGCAGCGAACGGCGATCGGCCGAATCGCCGGGCCAGACAGACCACCGGTGAGTCCACCGAGTACCGGTCGCATCGTGTCGGTGTCAATGACCATCCCTAAGGCGGTATTGATCACCGACAAACCATTGGCGCCGGCCTCCACCACAGCTCGGGCCACTTCCACAATGTCCGTGACATCGGGAGATAACTTCGCCAGCACAGGAATTGATGAGGCGGTTGATCGACGAACGGCGCTGATCACCTCGGCAGCGGCCACGGGGTCGCAGGCGAAGACCTCGCCGCGCGACTCCACATTGGGGCACGAGATGTTGACTTCGACCGCATTAATGCCAGGAACAAGTCGCAGTTTCGACGCCACCTTGGCGTACTCCTCCACGCTGCCCCCGGCGATGGACACCACTGTGGTCGCACCGCGCTCCCGCAGCCAGGCCAGATCCTTATCGATAAAGGCGTCAATGCCGGGGCCTTGCAACCCGATGGAGTTGAGCATGCCGGACGGTGTCTCTGCCATACGCGGCGTCGGGCGGCCAGATCGCGGATGGAGCATCACCGACTTGGTCACCACACCACCGATCGTGGTGACATCGAAGAACTGATCCAGTTCCCGACCAGCGGCAGCACATCCTGACGCCGTGAGGATCGGATTGATGAAGTCTGCTCCCGCCAACTGTGTCGCCATGTCTACATCAGGAAGCGGGCCGTCGAGATCGGGCTTTTGTGCCAGACGCACTGTGGTGCTGGTCATGGCGCCACCGTCTCGTCATGGTTCTCTGCGCCAGCAGTGTCGGTGTTGGTGCCGGCGTCAGTGTCGGTATCGGTGTCGGTGTCGGGCGATGCGCTGGTCAATCGTTGGCCATTGTCGGAACCGTTGTCGGCTAACAGCGCCGCAAGGGCCCCAGGTCCGCCATCAATGAGCGAAGCCGTCCACTCCGGCGAGCCCACGCAGTCGGCCGGAACAGTGCCCACATCTGCCCACCGCACACGGTCACCGCGAAAAACTGGCCCCTCGACGCAGGATCGAACCATCCGCGTTCGGCCGTCATCTCCGATCACTGGCAACACGCAGGTCATGCACACCCCGACACCGCAGGCCATCGACTCCTCCACAGCGCACTGACTGTGGATGCCATAGCGGCCGGCCATAGCGGCCACCGCCTGCAACATGCCCATCGGCCCGCAGGCGTAAAGCACCGATGCGTCGGACTTCTCGATGATGCCCGGCAGAACATCGGTGACGCGGCCCCGCTGCCCTTCCGTGCCATCCTCGGTGGTCACGGCAAGTGCCTGGGACATGCGTCGAGCTTCGAGCACGCCAAAAAGACGATCCTTCGTGCTCGCACCCAGGACGAAGTCAACGCGGCAGCCGCGACTACGCAATTCCTCACCCAGCGTAAATAGCGGTGCAGCACCGTAGCCTCCGCCGATCAGTACGCAGGAAACCTTTTCGGCGGGAAGGGCGAAGGGGCGACCCAGTGGACCAATGATGTCGATCTTGTCGTGGCGCCGACGCTCGGAAAGCCAACGAGTTCCCTCACCCGCCACGGCGAAGACGATGTCAACGCTTCCGCCGTAGGCGCTGCGCTGTTCAGTGCGATAAATCGAGAACGCGCGACGCAGCAGCAAACTGGTGGCATCGCCGCCTACGCCCAGGGCAACAAAGTGTCCCGGCTTGGCGGTCTCGGCGATTCCTGGCGCCACCATGCGCAGGTGGAAGTACGACCCCACTCGCTTGAGGTCCAACACCTCACCGGTGGTCTGAACCGGCATCAGCCGACCCCTCCCGTGCGCGCAGCCTGGATGGCGTCAGCGTAGGACTGCAACGATCGGACGCCGACCTCGCCCGCCCGCAACGCCTCGATTCCTTGCACGGCTGCGCCGAGGCCTTGGATCGTGGTGATACACGGCACGCCGCGCACCACCGCTGCTGTTCGAATCTCGTAGCCGTCCAGGCGTGCACCCACACCGAAGGGCGTGTTGATGATCAGGTCGACATCGCCGTCCAGAATCATCGCCACGGTGTCGCGTTGTCCGTTATCGGCTTCGAAGTGTTTGCGCACCACAGACGCCTCTACGCCATTGCGGCGCAGGACATCAGCAGTTCCCTGTGTGGCGACAATGGCAAAGCCAAGATCGTGCAATCTCTTCACCGGGAACACCATCGCGCGTTTGTCACGATTAGCTACCGAGACAAAGACTGTGCCTTTCACCGGCAGCGGCCCATAGGCGCCCGCCTGCGACTTGGCGTACGCCGTTCCAAACAGCGCATCAATGCCCATGACTTCACCGGTTGAGCGCATCTCCGGACCAAGAACAGTGTCCACGCCGTGGAACCGCCCGAACGGAAGCACCGCTTCCTTCACCGCCACTGGACTGCCCTGAGGCAGTTCCCCTCCATCCCCTTCTGCTGGCAGCAGTCCTTCAGCTCGCAGCTGCTGGATCGTTGAGCCCATCATTACCCGCGCTGCGGCTTTAGCCAAGGGAACGGCGGTGGCCTTGGAGACGAATGGCACCGTGCGCGAGGCGCGTGGATTGGCCTCCAGTACATACAACACATCGGAGGCCATCGCGAACTGAATGTTGATCAGCCCCCGCACTCCAACACCTCGCGCGATGGCAGCAGTGGACTGACGGATGCGCTCGATGTCCTCTCGTCCCAGAGTGATCGGCGGCAACGCGCAGGCTGAATCTCCGGAGTGAATCCCCGCCTCCTCGATGTGTTCCATCACCCCACCCAGGAAGAGTTCGTCGCCATCAAAGAGGGCATCCACATCGATTTCAATTGCGTCGTCCAAGAAGCGATCGACAAGCACGGGATGCTCAGGGCTGATCTGGGTTGCCCGTTCGATGTAATCGCGCAGCATGGCATCGTCGTAAACGATCTCCATGCCGCGACCACCCAGCACATAAGAGGGTCGAACGAGCACTGGATAGCCGATCTCGTCGGCGATGGCCCTGGCCTGATCGAAGGCGGTGGCCGTTCCATGACGCGGCGCAGGGAGGCCGGCTTGCGCTAGCACTTGGCCGAAGGCCCCCCGATCCTCAGCGAGATGAATCGCCTCCGGGCTGGTACCCACGATCGGAACGCCCGCATCCTTCAAACCTTGCGCCAGTCCAAGCGGCGTTTGGCCGCCGAGCTGCACGATCACACCGGCGACGGGACCGGCCTGTTGCTCAGCATGAACGACCTCAAGTACATCCTCGAGCGTCAAAGGCTCGAAGTAGAGACGGTCACTGGTGTCGTAGTCCGTCGA
>DPWC01000139.1 GCA_003529305.1 Actinomycetota bacterium | reverse complement strand
CGACAACTTCTGGTCCATGGGTGTTCCCGGTCCGTGTGGGCCATGTAGCGAGATCTACTACGACCGTGGGGCGGAGTACGGTCGCGAGGGCGGGCCCGTTGTCGATGAGGATCGCTACCTTGAAGTGTGGAATCTGGTGTTCATGCAATTTCAGCGTGGCGCTGGCGAAGGCAAAGAGGATTTCCCCATTCTCGGTGAGCTTCCCGCAAAGAGCATTGACACGGGCCTCGGTCTGGAGCGGATGGCTGCGCTGCTGCAGGGCGTGGACAACATCTACGAGATTGACACCACCGGAGCCATCATCACTCGCGCCAGTGAACTCACGGGAATTCGCTACGGCGCGGACGCCGAAGCCGATGTACGCCTGCGGGTTGTGGGTGATCATGCGCGCACCACCGTGATGCTCATTGGTGATGGGGTGTTGCCGGGCAATGAAGGTCGCGGATATGTGCTGCGACGCATTATGCGCCGCGTGGTCCGTTCGATGCGACTGCTGGGCGCCCAGGAACACACGATGGGCGAACTCGTGAGCCGCACCATCGCGGTGATGGGCGAGCAGTATCCGGAGTTGATCAACGACGCAGAGCGCATTTTGGCGGTGGCGCGTGCAGAGGAGGACGCTTTCGGGCAAACACTGCGCACAGGAACCACGATTCTGGACACCGCAGTGCGTCAGGCCAAGGAGCAAGGTGACGCGGTTCTGCCGGGTGCGCAGGTATTCGCTCTGCACGACACCTACGGCTTTCCTTTTGAGCTGACCCTGGAGATGGCCGCCGAGCAGGGCCTGAGCGTGGATGAGGACGGATTCCGCCGTTTGATGACCCAGCAACGCGATCGCGCCAAGGCCGATGCTCGAGCCAAGAAAACTGGCCACGCCGATGTGACGCAGTTTCGGGCGTTGCTCGATGAAGGCGGGCCGGTGCAATTCACCGGGTACGACGAGGTCACTACCCAGAGTCGCGTGCGGGGCCTCATCGTTGACGGTGAACCAGTGTCGAGTGCCACCGTGGGCACGACAGTCGATGTTGTGCTCGACGCCACCGCGTTTTATGCCGAAGGCGGCGGTCAATTGGCCGATGGCGGTGTAGTCACCTTGTCCGATGGCACGCGAGTGGAGATTGACGATGTGCAGTCACCGCTGCCTGGACTGATCGTCCACCGTGGTCGCGTCGTTGACGGTGAAATCGCCGTGGATGCGCTTGCCGTCGGAGAAGTCGACATTGAGCGCCGGCGTGCCATCTCCCGGGCTCATACGGCAACACATCTGGTGCATAAGGCTTTTCGTGAGATCCTGGGTGAAACGGCTACTCAGGCTGGCTCGGAGAATGCACCGGGTCGATTCCGATTCGACTTTGCCGCGAGCAGCGCGGTACCCGAGTCGGTAATGCTCGATGTGCAAGATCGGGTCAATGACATCCTGGCGGCGGATCTTGCGGTCACCGCTGAGGTGATGAGTCAGCAGCAGGCCCGTGACATCGGCGCGATGGCCCTCTTTGGTGAGAAGTACGGGGACCAAGTGCGGGTGGTTTCGGTGGGGGACTGGGCGCGCGAATTGTGCGGCGGCACGCATGCGGCTCGATCCGGACAGGTCGGTCTTGTCACATTGCTCGGTGAAGCCTCTATTGGCTCAGGCGTGCGCCGGGTCGAGGCCTTGGTGGGTGTCGATGCCTACGACTTCCTAGCGCGTGAGCATGTGCTGCTGTCCCAGGTCTCGCAGATGATCAAAGCGCGGCCCGAAGAGGTGCCCGAGCGCATCGCTGGCTTGCTCGAGAAAGTCAAGAACGCGGAGCGGGAGATCTCGCGCCTGCGAGCCGATCGCCTAAAGGGCGACCTAGCGTCGCTGGCTGAATCTGCCATAGATGTTGATGGCACCAAGGTGCTGGCCATCAAGGTTCCCGATGGCTCCACGGCCGCCGAGGTGCGACAAGTTGCGCTGGATGCACGCCAGAGAGTGGCGTTCAATCTTGGCGTCATTGTCGCGTTGGCCACGACGGACGGCAAGCTGGTAGCGGTAGCGGCAACGACCGACGCCGCTCGAGGTATCGGACTCTCCGCAGCGACGGTGCTGCGGGAGGTTCTCGAGCCGGTAGGCGGGCGTGGCGGCGGCAAGGAAGACATCGCTCAGGGCGGCGCACCGGATGGATCCAAGGCCGACGCGGTTCTGGCTGCTGTGGCAGACGCTGTTCGTCGCGGACAATAAGGCCCGTGCGTAGCGGAGTTCGGCTTGGCGTCGATGTGGGTTCGGTGCGCATCGGCGTTGCGCGGTGTGACGATGCGGGACTGCTGGCAACTCCTCTGGTGACGATCTCTCGTGGTCCGGGCGACCTTGATCAACTGGGGGCGCTGGCCGTCCAACACTTGGCCATCGAGTTTGTTGTTGGGCTGCCCTTAACGATGGACGGACAAGTGGGGCCCGCCGCTACGGGCGTTGAAGCCTTCGTCGCTGAACTGGCGCAGTTGGCGCCGTGCCCCGTACGACTGGTCGATGAGCGCCTGACCACAGTGACAGCCACGCGTGCGCTCCGATCGGCAGGTCGCAGCTCGCGAACCTCGCGTCAGATTGTTGATCAGCAGGCAGCGGTGGAGATTTTGCAGGGCGCGCTGGATCGCGAACGCGCGGCGGGTGCACCGCCAGGGCGGTGTGTCAAGGTGGACAGATGACACCACCTGACGGTCCGGGACCGACCCAGACGCGATCGCGACGGTCTATGCCCGTGGTGATTCTGGCTACGGTGGCAGCCGTCGGAGTTGTCGTTGCGCTGGTCGCGGGGTGGCGACTCTTTGGACCGCCCGCGGACTATGACGGCACCGGCACCGGCACCGTGCGCGTCACGATCACACAAGGAGCAAGTGCCAAGCGCATCGGCAGCAGCCTTCTTGACGCTGGCGTGGTGGCCAGTCAGCGCGCATTCGTTCAGGCTGCCCAGTCTGATCCTCGTTCTCGGTCGATCGCGCCGGGCACCTACGCACTCGCCCAGCGGATGTCGGCAGAGGCAGCGCTGGCGCGCCTGTTGGACCCAACCTCTCGGATCACCGCCAAAGTCGTGGTGCGCGAAGGCGCCACTGTCCGGTCGGTGGCTCAGGAGATCACCGCCAACTCCGGTATCCCCGCGCCTGAGGTTGCCGCCGCACTCGCCAATCCCTCGACACTGGGACTTCCCAGTTACGCCGGGGGCCAGTTGGAGGGGTTCCTCTTTCCGGCGACCTACGACACTGATCCCGGCGATTCGGCCAGTGATGTGCTCCGACAGATGGTCAGCGCTTACACCACTGCCGCAACAGATCTGAACCTTGAAAGGCGTGCCGCACAGCAAGGCTTGACTCCCCAACAGGTCGTCACCATTGCGAGCCTGGTCCAGGCAGAGGTCGCCAATCCAGCAGATTTCCCCAAGGTGTCGCGGGTGATCCGCAATCGCTTGGCTAAGGGCATCCCACTGCAGTTCGACACCACCGTGGTCTACGCCCTTGGAGGAGTGACGCGACCCCTGACATTGAAGGATCTGCAGGTGGATTCGCCCTACAACTTGTACCGCAACAAGGGGCTCCCGCCGGGTCCGATCAGTTCACCCTCGCGCAAAGCGTTGGAGGCGGCGCTATCGCCGGCTCGTGGACCATGGATCTATTTCGTGACGACCAATCCGACCACCGGAGAAACTAAGTTCACCGACTCGTATCAAGAATTCTTGCGCTACAAAGCCGAGTTCAAGGCCAACAGCCGATGAGCACCTCCTCAAGCCCCGCGAAGTTTGGGCGCCGCGCTGCCGTGCTCGGAGCTCCGATAGCGCATTCACTGTCCCCGGCGTTGCACCGGGCGGCGTATCGCCACCTTGGGCTGGATTGGCAGTACGACGCGATCGAAGTCACTGCTGAGCAGGTGGTCGATTTCGTCACTTGCTGCGGACCGGAGTGGGTGGGGCTGTCGTTGACGATGCCGTTGAAAGAGGCTGTTCTGCCCGCGCTGGCGCAGATGACGCCGACAGTGGCATTGAGCAAATCAGCGAACACAGTGATATTTGGTGAGGCCGGGCCGATGGGTCACAACACCGATGTCACAGGCTTCATGAATGCCTTGAGTGAACATCACATTGTTCGGGTCGAAACCGCGGCGATCCTCGGTTCGGGTGCCACTGCCCGTTCTGCCCTCTTGGCGCTGCAGCAGATGGGCGCCAGCGAAGTCACACTGGTGGGCCGCATGGGCGATTCCCTGCCACGATGCGTGGCCTTGGCTCAAGAACTCGGCCTGCGTGTTGCGGTGCACCCGTGGGAAGGGGCCATCGAGGCCATCGGGGCCCCGTTGGTGATCAATACCGCCCCGGCGTCGGCAGGGGCGCGCCTGAGCGAGCAAGTGCCCGCACCCGTGGGACTGCTCTTTGAGGTGCTCTACGACCCACGGCCCACCCCCTTGGCCGACGCGTGGGCACGACGCGGTGGTCAGGTGATCGGCGGCCTGGACCTGCTGGTCCACCAGGCTGTTGAGCAGGTCGCGCTGATGACCGGTCAACGCGTGAGCGCCGAGGTTCTTCGGCAGGCCCTTTAAGGCGTCGAAATCTGTCCGATTTGCCCCCTTTTTGGGCTACAGAATTCACCCGTTCTGCCGATAACCCCACGGTGAAGCAACTCGGCGACATCCTCGTTGAGGGGGGTCTGATCACCCCTGAGCAGTTGGACTCTGCCATCGAGCAGCACCATGCCCAAGGCCGAAGTTTGGGCCGCGTCCTGGTTGATCAAGGGGTGTTGAGCGAGACGCAGCTGGTTGCAGCCTTGGCGCAACAGATCGGCCTTCGGTTCGTTGACTTGAGTGACTATCCGGCTGATGGCTCGGCGCTCGCGCGCATTCCAGGCTCTGTGTGCCGTCAACACATGGCAGTTCCGATCGGCTTTGAAGACGGCCGGATGGTTGTCGCGATGGCGGACCCGGCCAATGTCTTCGCTGCTGACGACATTCGTACGATCAGTGGTTACGAAGTCTTGCCGGTCGTGGCCACTCGGCAGGATGTCGCAGCCGCGATCGACCGTTACTACCGCGCTGACACTGACCTTGATGACCTCACGACCGCCCTTGAGGGCAGCGATGACCACGCCGATGATGACCTGGCTGGACTCAAGGAAGTCGTCGAAGAAGCTCCGATCGTCAAGTTCGTCAATTTGCTGATCACGCAGGCCATTCAGGATCGTGCTTCGGACATCCATCTGGAGCCCACGGAGCAAGATCTTCGCGTGCGCTTTCGGATCGACGGCGTGCTCCACGAAGTGATGCGTTCACCGAAGTCCATCCAGTCCGGTGTGATCAGTCGCCTCAAGATCATGGCGGATATCAACATTGCTGAACGACGCATCCCTCAGGATGGCCGTCTCTCGGTTTCGGCCCATGGCAAAAAGGTCGATCTGCGTGTGGCCACGCTCCCTACCGTGTGGGGCGAGAAGGTCGTCATGCGAATTCTGGACAACTCGACAGCCCGTTTGGATCTGGCAGATCTGGGCTTCAGCCGCTCCAACTATGACCGCTACGCGCAGAGTTTCACCAAGCCCTACGGAATGATTCTGGTCACCGGTCCCACGGGTTCGGGTAAGTCCACGACGCTGTATGCCACCCTGAACATCTTGAATAAGCCGGAAGTCAACATCATCACGGTGGAAGATCCGGTGGAGTACCGACTCCCTGGTATCGCGCAGGTCCAGACCAATGTGAAGGCGGGGCTGACCTTCGCGGCTTCACTGCGCTCGATCCTTCGATCGGACCCAGACATCGTGCTGATCGGTGAGATTCGTGACCACGAGACGGCCCAGATCGCGACAGAAGCGGCTCTGACTGGCCACTTGGTGCTGTCCACGCTGCACACCAATGACGCCCCATCGGCCATCACCCGCTTGACGGAGATGGGTATTGAGCCATTTCTCGTAGGTTCAGCAGTGGATGCCGTTCTGGCGCAACGATTGGCGCGTCGGTTGTGTGCCAAGTGCAAAGAGGCGTACACCCCGACTGAAGAGGCCCTGGTGGCCGCGCGGGTGGAGTGGGATCTCTCCGCCGGAATGCCGACGCTGTATCGCCCGGTGGGATGCCCGTCATGTTCGGGTACGGGGTACAAAGGCCGCCTAGCGCTCCACGAGGTCATGGTGGTGACCGAGGAGATCGAGCGACTGGCCGTGGAGCATGCGCCAGCCACGGAGATCAACAAAGCCGCGTTGGCCAGCGGCATGATCACACTTCGCAATGACGGGTTGGACAAGGCTCGACAGGGCGTGACCTCGATCGACGAAATCTTGCGGGTGGTCGTCTAGTCACCTCAAGGTGGCGAGGCGATCAGCCGACAACCCAGACAGGACCTATCAGGTGGTGGGGGAAGGAGGAGCCGTGCAGAACTCAGGCTCTGCTGCGCCCGTATCGGCCAGCACCTCCCTTGACCCCGTGGAGACCGCAGTGACTTCCGGGCCGTCGGCCGCTGGGACTGGCTGGGCGATTCCTGCTGACAACTTCTTTGCGGGCCCCGTGGGCACCGCCACTGCAGATGCAGACCCCGGCAGCGCGGCGGCGATGGGCGTCAGTGCGCCAGCGCCGGCATCCGTGGCCCCCACGGTCGCGAGTGCTTCGCCCGAAACCCCTGCAACCGAAAGTGTCCGAGCCCCCATCTCGGTGGCAGACCCGTTCAGCGAGGAATACCACCGCGCCACCACTGAGAAGCAGGCGGCCGAGGATGAAGTCACGCTGCAGGACCTCTTGTTGGCCATGCTGGAGATCGGTGCCTCTGACCTCCACTTGACTATTGGTGCGCTTCCGATGGTGCGCGTTCGCGGCGAGCTGACTGGCCTTGAGGCCTTTCCGGTGCTCTCAGCGCCCGTGATTCACCGCGTGATGTATGCAGCGATCACCCAGAAGCAGCGAGAAAAGTTTGAAGCCGATCTGGAACTCGATTTCGCCTACAGCCTTCCTGGCAAGGCCCGTTTCCGCGTGAACATGTACCGGCAGCGCGACGCGATTGGTGCGGCGTT
>DPWC01000045.1 GCA_003529305.1 Actinomycetota bacterium | reverse complement strand
CAAATCCGCTTCAGCAGCCTCAAGACCGGATTGCCGGCCGGATCGACATGCTCGGCACCAGAGCGAAGAAGTCGCCAGGAGGTGACGAGCAGGATGGCGCCGAAGACATAGATCATCCAGGCAAACGACTCCAAGAGTGTGCTGCCCAAGAGGATGAAGATAAAGCGAAGAACGAGAGCACCAATGACGCCCCACAACAGAGCTCGTTGTCGATAGATCGCCGGTACGCCAAGAGCGGTAAAGATGACAGCGAAGACGAAAATGTTGTCGACGCTGAGCGACTTCTCAATGACGAATCCAGCGAGATATTCACCGGTGGCCTGTGCGCCGAGCCACCGTTCAATGACAAATGAGTAGGCCACGCCCAAGCAGATGTAGACGGCACTCCAGGTGAGCGCTTCCTTGAACGACACCTCGTGGGGACGCCGGCCGAAGACCAGAAGGTCGAATCCGAGGACTACCGCAAGGATGACAACGAGAGACAGCCACGCGATCATGGGAACTTCCATGACATTCCTTCCACCATGCTCTGGTGGAAGGTCTCTCCAGCGCTCGACTGGGTCAAGCGCCCCGGAGGCCGGACCCACGCAGGGGTGAGCCGTACTGACGACCTGCCGGATTAGGGGTACTCCCCTTCCTGAACCACAAGATAGGGGCGGCTGTTCTGGTGCGCCAGTTGCTAGCCGGTACCCTGCGCGGGTGCTGCTCTCAGATCGCGATATCAAGGCCGAAATCGACGCAGGTCGGGTTGTTCTGGACCCCTATGACGCGGGCATGGTGCAGCCCTCGTCCGTTGATGTGCGGCTGGACAGATTTTTTCGGGTATTTGAAAACCACCGCTACCCACACATTGATCCCGCAGAAGAGCAGCAGGACCTCACGCGGATGGTGGAGCCATTCGGTGACGAACCGTTCATCCTGCACCCGGGGGAATTCGTGCTGGCCTCCACCTACGAGGTAGTCACGCTGCCCGATGACATCGCTGGACGCCTTGAAGGCAAGTCATCGCTGGGACGCTTGGGGCTGTTGACCCATTCGACAGCCGGGTTCATCGACCCTGGCTTCAGTGGACACATCACCCTCGAGTTGTCCAATGTCGCCACCTTGCCGGTGAAGTTGTGGCCGGGGATGAAGATCGGACAGTTGTGTCTGATCCGACTCTCATCACCCGCAGAACACCCGTACGGCTCGGCCCAGTACGGCTCGCGGTACCAGGGTCAGCGCGGCCCGACTCCGTCGCGTTCCTTCCAGTCTTTTCACCGCACCCAGATCTGATCGGCGCCCACCTGCCTTAAGTCGGCAAGGTGGTGACCTCAGGCCTCTGTGTAGCACCGCGGAATGCCCCACGATGGTCAGCAGATCATCAGGGGAGTGACATGACGGCTGACGACCGAGCAGAAGGCTGGTACTCCTCGCGATCGATCCTTGTTGCGGTAGTAGCGGAAGCCCTAGCCACCGTCGTCTTCCTTGTGTGGGTGCTGTTCATCACGAAGACCACCAGTTTCGGCGAAGGTGACACCTACGGATGGGGTGCGTGGGTCAAAAACATTCCTGCCATGGTCGCGATGTTCACCCCGCCCCTTGTGGGCTTGAGCTGGGGGCAGCGAGCGCTAGAGAAGCGAGAGCCCAATGCTTCGGTTGCTGTTGTGCTCTCGGGCTTGTCGCTTTTCTGGGCACTGCTGATCACCCACTACGCCGGCGTGGTCAGTGCCTTCGGAGATACCGCAGACTGGTTGGGGTTTTGGCTCTTCCTCGGCAAGATCGTCATAGCTGCAGCCGTCACAGCGGCCGTCTGGAGAAGGGGCAAGAAGTCACAGACACCACCACAGATGTCACCAGAAGAGGGCTAGCTCGACGGGCGCACCGATTCCAACAGAAGTTGAGCCACATCAACCACGGTGACTTGATCCTCCTGCTCGACATCTGATTGCACTGCGGCGACACCGTCGCTGATCATCACCCGGCAGAACGGGCACCCCACAGCGATGGTGTCGGCTCCAGTAGCAATGGCTTCCTGCGTGCGATTGATGTTCACGCGAGTGCCGAGCTTCTCCTCCATCCACATGCGCGCTCCACCGGCCCCACAGCAGAAGCCCTTGTCCTTGTTGCGGGGCATCTCTTCCAGTGACAAGCCAGGAACAGCACGGGTCAGCGCGCGGGGTGGGGAGTAAATCTTGTTGTGCCGACCCAGATAGCAGGGATCGTGGTAGGTGACCTTCTGATCAATGGGGCTCACCGGGGTCAAGCGTCCCTCGTCGACGAGTCGATCCAGCAGTTGGGTGTGGTGCACAACCTCGTAGTGGCCGCCAACTTGCGGATACTCATTGGCCAGAGTGTTAAAGCAGTGGGCGCAGGTCACCACAATCTTGGTGGCTCCGACCTCGTTGAGAACCTCGACATTTTGCATCGCCAGCATCTGGAAGAGAAACTCGTTGCCCGCCCGTCGTGCCGAATCACCGGTGCACGATTCACCTTCGCCCAAGACTGCGAACTTCACACCAGCCATATGCAGCAGTTCGGCGACGGCCTGGGTGGTGCGCTTGGCGCGATCCTCGAAGGCACCTGCACAACCAACCCAGAACAGGTACTCCACTTCGGCCGCGCTCTCTACCGAGTCACCGATGACAGTGATATCGAAATCCAATTCCTCGGCCCAAGACAGACGGTCACTGGCATTCATGCCCCACGGGTTGCCCTTGTTTTCGAGGTTCTTGAACAGTCCAGAGAGTTCGGTGGGGAACGATGACTCCATCAACACCTGGTAGCGCCGCATGTCAACAATGTGGTCAACATGCTCGATGTCCACGGGACATTGCTCGACGCAGGCACCACAGGTCGTGCACGACCACAGCACATCAGGGTCAATAACGCCGCCAGCAAAAGAGAATCCGTGCGGGTCCGTTTCGGATTCACCAACTAGAGGTCGTTCGAGTGCCTGCTGGGCTGAGGCCGGCAGCGCGGCAGTATCAATGGTTGCGGCGGGCGTTGTGCCGCCGTGCGACCCCAGATAGGTCGGGTGGGATTCGGCAATCAGGTACGGCGCCTTGGCGAACGCGTGGTCGCGCAAATTCATGATGAGCAACTTCGGTGACAGCGGTTTTTCGGTGTTCCATGCTGGGCACTGGGATTGGCACCGACCGCATTCCGTACAAGTACCGAAGTCGAGGAAGCCCTTCCAGGTGAAGTCTTCGATCTTGCCGACACCAAGAACAGCGTCTTCGTCAAGTTCGTCGATCTTCTCGAAATCCACTGGTTCGCCATTGACCCGCATCGGGCGCAAGGGTCCGAGCGCATTGGGTTTGCGGCCGAAAGAGACATTCAACGGAGCCAAAAAGATGTGAGCATGCTTGCTGTAGAGAACGATGAGCAAGAAAACCAAGATCACCGCGATCTGTAGCAAGATGCCGATCGTTTCGAGAACTTGATTGGTTTGTTGGCCTAGCGGCGCGAGCCACGATGCGACGATCTCTGTGGCGAAGGCACCGCTGGCAAATGGCAAGTTGCCGGTATTGACCTGAGCACCTCGGTAGAGGAACAGCGTCCACACCACATTGAAGATCATGAACAAGACCAGCCACGCCGCACCAAGGTGTGAGCCGTAGAACCGCGAGGACCGGCCCTTCTTCGATGGATTGTTGCGAATGCGGATCAGGGCGAACAACACGATGGCCACAAGGACGAGCACTCCGAAAAGGTCCTCGGCAAAACCCACGACGGGCCAGGTACCGACCAAGGGAATGTGAAAGTCCGGCTGAAACAGTGCGCCGTAGGCCTCAATAATCGTCAGGCCAAGAACGAGAAAGCCCCAGAAGGCAAAGAAGTGCGCTAAGCCCGGAATGGTCCAGCGCAGGAGCTTGCGTTGACCGAGGACTTCTTCGACCTGCGCCACCACAAACTTGCGCGGCTGGTCCTCACGCGCTGGTGCGGCCTGGCCACTGAATGCGAGCCGTTGCAGAAAGCGTGCGCGTCCAGCGGCGGCAGCCAGCAGGACAACGGTCAGACCCAGACCGATGACGAGGCGAACTGTCATCTCACTCACTGAGCCTCCTGGCATCTCGCGTCCCGCGGAGCATCGGGTCCATCGGGATCATCGCGAGGGTCAGCGTAATCGCCGGACTCAGCTGGATCGCGAAAGCACTGCATCAATGCGCACTTGACCGCCACCACTGCCGACGATCAGGCGAATCTTGCCTGACTTCGCTGTTCTCAGGGCGGGAAGAGTGATCAGTGAGCGCGAACCTGAGGTGTTGGCCCGCAGCGAAGTAGACGCCACTTTGGTGGAGCCGACGAAGATGGTGACTGAACCACAGGTGCGGCACTTGTAGGCCACCAGCGCTACCTGCTTGACCGTTCGCGATGTTGGTGAGGTCAGTGCCGCACCACTGCGAGCTGACGCAGTCGTGGTGTTGTTGAAGAACTTCAGAGATGCCGGACCAGTCAGGAAGCGCCATCCGCTGCTGCGGGTCAGGGCACGGTCATCTAGTGGGGTGGTGGTGCATGCCACGGATGACCACGAACTTTCCAAGCCCGCTGCGTTAGTTGCGCGGACCCTGAAGCAGTAGGCGGTGTCGGGGACACCGGCGAAAGTTCCGGAGGTCGCCGTGGTGAAGGCCCGCCAATCGGTCCACGGTGACAGTGGCTGAGTGCTTCGGGCTGGCCGCTGTGCACTCTGCACCTGGTAGGAGACCACTGGTGACTCAGCATCGGTACCTCGCCAGCGCACGGCGAACGACGCAGCGGACTGGAAACTTCCACTCGGAGCGGTGATAGCTGCCCGGGGCGCTGTGGTGTCCAGGGCATTGATGCACGAGCCTCCGAGGTGGGCCTCAGAGATCGTTCCGTCGGGGCAGATGGTCTGTCGCCAAGTGACCGAATCGACATTGGCCGTTGTAATGCCACGGGCGCTGAGCAAGTTGGCAGTGGTCAGGTCGGCGCCGTAGAAACTGGAGTAGGTCAGATCGACATTGGTCAGATCAGCGGCAGTTGCATCAGAGCCTTTGGCGTTGACATAGGTCAGATTCGAGTTGTGCAGATCCGTGTTCTTCAGCGTTGCACCGGTGAGTTTGGCCTGAAGAAGAACAGCGAAGCGCACTTTCGCGTTCGTTAGGTCCACGCCATCCATGTTTGCGCCCGTGAGGTCTGCTCCGTTGAGCGTCGCTGCGTTGAAGTTGGTCGCGATCAGGTACGCCCCGGCGAGATTCGCATCGGTCAGGTCGGCGCCCGTGAGAACTGCGTTGGTCAAATTGATCCCGGCGAGGTTGCTACCCGTGAGATCGATGCCAGGGGCTTTGGCGCCTTGGCCAAGGAGGGTGCCATCAATCAATCTCCACCCGACGGGAATGTGCAAGGGCGTGCCAACGAGGCCGCCGCTGGTCACGCCAGTCAGATCGGCTCGTCGGAAGTCGGCGTCTGTGATCGTGGAATCTGTCAGAACGGTGTCGGCGAGATCTGCCTCCTGCAGGGTGGCTCCCGCAAGGATGACATCGGTCAAGTTCATCCCGTGAAGACTCAGCCCGGCCAGATCGGCATCCGTGAGATCCACCCGCGGGCCAATGATGAAGGCACCGACTTTGCGCCAACCCGTGGGCAATGCGGTGGAACTGGAATAAGTCAACGCGCTGGGTCGAATCCGATCAAGAGTGGCGGTGCTCAGATCTAGGCCGGCCAAATCGTTGCCTGTCAGTACGGCGCTGGACAGATCGACATTGGTCAGGGTTGAGGCGGTCAACGAGGTATTGCGCAAAGTGGCATCGCTCAGATCAGCACCAGTCAGATTCGCGCGATCCAGGATGGCGTTGTCTAGATCGGCGCCCTTGAACTTCGTATCGTGAAGGTCGAGCTCAGACAGGTCCGCGCCGGTGAAGGATCCACCGGTGAGGTCAGCTGTTGGCCCAACAAGACATGAGGCCACCAGAGACCACGGTGTCGGCAGCGCCACTGGCACGCCGCCCACGGTGCATGCCTTCAAGCGGGTCAGCGTTGCTGAGGTGAAATCTGCTCCGGCCACGGTGGAACCGGTGAGCAGGGCTCCAGTGAGGTCAGCGCTGGTGAGGTTTGCGGCGCTGAGGTCGGCACCCCCGACGAGTGCATCCGTCAGGGTGGCGCCGGTGAAATCAGTGCCAACGAGTCCGGCACCAGTGAGCACGATTCCCGGAGCCGTGGCCCCGGCAAGATCTTGTCCCGACAATGCGGCGCCGGCCAATTGCGCGCCCGACAGGTCAGCTTCAGGTCCTACGAGGTAGCCCTGGACTAATGACCAGTTGGTGGGCAGGGCAGTCGGTGTTCCCGTCAACGAGCCGGATACCACGCGTCGCAGCGTTGCTGAGGATAGATCAGTGTTGGTCAGGGTGGCGCCGGTCAGCGTTGCCCCAGTGAGGTTCGCTGCACTGAGGTTCACATTCGTCAGATCAGCGCCACTCAAGGTGGCAGCAGTGAGGTTGGCCGCAGGCCCCGCGAGGTAGTTGTTGACGAGTACCCAATCGGTGGGCAGTGCGGTGGGGGTACCAGTGAGTGAACCGGAGATCACCCCAGCCAATGTCGCTGAGGTCAGGTCGGCGCCTGCCAAGGTGGCGCCGGTCAGCGTTGCTCCGGTCAGGTCCGCACTGCTCAAGTCCAGGCCGGTGAGATCCGCTCCGGTCAGATCGCACCCGCTGAGGTCCTCACTGGCGCTGGGAACAGGTGACAAGGCCCCAGTGCCGGCATCGACCGTGGGACAGCTGGCCGCTGCTTGGGCCACGCCTGTTGGCCCGAGCAGGGCCACGGCCGAGGCCACGAGCGCGCAGGCCGTCAAGGCAGCCGTATTCCGCCGTTGCCGACGAGGCATCCGGGCAGGCTGAGCGGGGACCGACCGCATGGGGTCACGGTAGGCCGCCAGCCGCGGCCAAGGGCTCCCCCGAACGGCCAAGAAGCGGGGCAATCCGGGCACCATCAGGCGGGAATAGATCCCAGATTGCGCAGGTTGCACTGAGCGAAGTTGCGTCGACCCGACTCAACCTGAGAGGATCCCCCCGATGCCGGGCTTCCCCGGCGCCGGACCCAGCAGCAGGAGGCACCAGCTATGGCCAGAGCCGTAGGAATTGACTTGGGCACCACCAACTCGGTGGTGGCCGTTCTTGAAGGTGGCGAGCCCACGGTGATCGCCAACGCCGAAGGCGCCCGCACCACGCCGTCCATCGTGGCGTTTGCCAAGAACGGTGAAGTGCTGGTTGGCGAGATCGCCAAGCGGCAGGCGGTCACCAATGTTGACCGCACCATTCGCTCAGTCAAGCGGCACATGGGCACCACCTGGAAGACAGCCGACATCGACGGCAAGCAGTACACCCCGCAGGAGATCAGCGCCCGAGTCCTCGGCAAGTTGAAGAAGGACGCCGAGCAGTACCTCGGTGAAACTGTCACGGATGCCGTCATCACGGTGCCGGCCTATTTCAACGATGCCGAGCGCCAAGCGACCAAGGAAGCCGGCGAGATCGCTGGCCTGAATGTGTTGCGCATCATCAACGAGCCCACGGCTGCTGCGCTGGCGTATGGACTCGACAAAGTAGAGGGCGAGCAGACGATCTTGGTGTTCGACCTTGGTGGTGGAACCTTCGATGTCTCGCTGTTGGAAATTGGCGATGGTGTCGTAGAGGTCAAGGCGACTAGCGGCGACAATCAACTCGGTGGTGACGACTGGGATCAGGCACTGGTGGATCACCTCGTGGCCACTTTCCGGGCTGCTCACGGCATTGATCTGGCCAAGGACAAGATGGCCATGCAGCGCATCCGGGAAGCTGCGGAAAAGGCCAAGATCGAACTCTCCAGTTCGCAGCAAACCTCGGTGAACCTGCCCTACATCACGGTGGATGCCGACAAAAACCCGCTATTCCTGGATGAGCAGGTGTCCCGAGCGCAGTTCGAATCATTGACCGCTGACCTGCTCGCGCGCTGCAAGGCTCCGTTCGAGCGAGTCATCAAGGACGCCGGCATTGCGGTCAGGGATGTGGACCAGGTGGTGTTGGTGGGTGGCTCAACGCGCATGCCAGCGGTCACCGAACTGGTGAAGTCGCTCACCGGTGGCAAGGAGCCTGGCAAGGGCGTCAACCCTGATGAAGTTGTTGCCGTCGGCGCCTCATTGCAAGCCGGTGTGCTCAAGGGTGAAGTCAAGGATGTTCTTCTGCTTGATGTCACACCCTTGTCGCTGGGTATTGAGACCAAGGGTGGGGTAATGACCCGACTCATTGAGCGCAACACGACGATCCCGACCAAGCGCTCCGAGATCTTCACGACGGCCGATGACAACCAGCCTTCCGTGCAGATTCAGGTGTACCAAGGTGAGCGTGAGATGGCGTCGGCCAACAAGAAGCTCGGCACATTCGAGTTGACCGGCCTGCCCCCGGCCCCCCGTGGCATACCGCAGATTGAGGTGACCTTCGACATTGATGCCAACGGCATCGTGCATGTCACGGCCAAAGACCTGGGCACTGGCAAGGAACAGTCCATGCAGATCACCGGTGGCTCTGCCCTGAGCAAGGACGAGATTGACCGGATGATGCGCGATGCCGAGGCGCATGCAGAGGAAGACCGCAAGCGCCGTGACGAGGTAGAAGCCCGCAATACCGCAGAGACGCTGCTGTATTCCACGGAGAAGTTCATCAAGGACAACGACGACAAGTTGCCCGCTGAGCCCAAAGCTGAGGCCGAGGCGGCGCTTGCCGAACTTCGGACCGCACTTGAGGGAACCGATACCGATGCGATCACCGCTGCGGCGGAGAAGGCCGCGACGGCCAGCCAGGCACTCGGTGCGGCGATGTATGCGCAATCAGCAACGGCCGAAGGTGGTGCCGCAGACGCTGATGGTGCCGCGTCGGATGACGATGAGTCGGTCGTTGATGCCGAGATCGTGGATGAAGGCGATGAGCGGTGAGTCAGCCTCCGGCCGAAGGCGAAGGCAGCACCGCTGACGAGGTTGCGGAGATCTTGGAGCAGGAGCTGACTTCACTGGAAGGTGACCTAGCCGGTGACACCGGACTAGCTGGTGATGTGGATCTGCTGATGCGTGATCTGCAGGAACGCACGGCGGACCTGCAGCGCTTACATGCCGAATACCAGAACTACCGCAAGCGGGTGGAACGGGATCGTGAGGCGGTTCGCGACGCCGCAGTGGCCACCGCATTGGTGGAACTGCTACCGGTTCTCGATGACATCGGTCGTGCGCGTGAGCATGACGAACTCGACGGGGCTTTCAAGGTTGTTGGTGAAGCCTTGGAAGCCGCAGCGACTCGTTTAGGGCTGGAGGGTTTCGGCGCACCAGGGGAGCCGTTTGATCCGACGGTGCATGAGGCCATCGCCCAAGAGTCGTCACCGGATGTCGAAACCACTACCTGCATCACCGTGTTTCAGCAGGGATACCGGTACAAAGACCGGATTGTTCGCCCCGCTCGCGTTGTGGTCGCCGAACCTGAGACATCTGCTGAGTAACGGGCGGCTCTGGCATGTCGGTGAAGGACTTCCTCGAGAAGGATTACTACGCCGCTCTTGGAGTGCCCAAGAGTGCCGATGCCGATGCCATCAAGAAGGCGTACCGCAAGCTTGCGGTGAAGTACCACCCCGACAAGAACAAGGGTGATGCCGAGGCAGAGGAGCGGTTCAAGGAGATCTCTGAGGCACATGCGGTGCTCAGTGATCCAGCGCGCCGAGCGGAGTACGACGAGGTGCGCGCCGCGGGTGTTCGCGGTGGTTTCAGGGGTGCTCCCGGAGGCGGCGCCCAAGGTTTTGATCTCGGTGACCTCTTCGGCCGCCAAGGCCCCTCGGGTCCATCCTTCGACGATGTCTTCGGCGACATCTTCGGTGGCCGGGGACGGCGGCGTGGACCGGCGCGCGGTGATGATCTGGAAACTTCCACCTCGATTTCTTTTGAGGACGCCCTCCATGGTGCGACCGTGCAACTGTCGGTCACGACGGAAGCGCGATGCAGCAGTTGTGCCGGCAGTGGTGCACAACCTGGAACTTCGATCTCGCAGTGCGCGACATGTCATGGCATGGGACAGGTGCAGCGCAATCAGGGCGGGTTCGCGTTTGCCGAACCATGCCCCTCGTGCCGAGGGAGCGGCCGCATCGTGGCGACTCCCTGCACGAGATGCCGAGGCCGTGGGATTGCGCCACACACGCGCACGATCAACGCTCGACTTCCCGAGGGTGTTCGAGACGGTCAGCGGATTCGTCTTAAGGGGAAGGGTGGTGCCGGGGAGCCTGGTGCACCCGACGGCGACCTCTTTGTGACGGTACGCGTCACTAGCCATGCGCTGTTCGGTCGCGCGGGCCGCAACCTCACGATCACTGTGCCCATTGGTTTTGATGAAGCTGCCTTGGGCGCCCGAGTGACCGTGCCAACGCCCTTGGGCGACCCCGTGACCTTGAAGATCCCAGCGGGCACCTCCAGTGGCCAGACCTTTCGCGTCAAAGGCGCTGGCGTCCGATCAGCAAAGGCTGACCAGGGCGACCTGCTGGTGACGGTGGAGGTTGCGGTGCCCCAACGCTTGACCGATCAGATGCGCGAGGCAGTCGAGGCCTATCGCGACGCAACGGCTGAACTTGATGTTCGCGCTGACCTGCGCAGTGAGGAGAAACCATGAGCAACCGCCCCATGCCGGGTTTTGACCCGCACGACCTCACGCCAGTCTTCGTCATCTCCGTGGCGGCGAACCTCTCGGGATTGCACCCACAGACCTTGCGGCAGTACGACCGTCTGGGACTAGTATCCCCTCAGCGCACCCCTGGCGGCCGTCGTTACTCGATGCACGATGTGAGCCTGTTGTTGCGGGTACAAGAGCTAGCCCAAACAGGCCTGAATCTTGAGGGCATCCGGCGCGTCATGGTGCTGGAAGAAGAAGTAGAGCGACTTCGCCTTCTGGTGGAGGCGATGCGTAGTGATCTTGAACAGCAGCAGGCGCGTCGACGAGAACTCGTTCCGCTTCCGCAGGGTGGCGCGCTGGTGGTGTGGCGCTCGCAGCCGCGAGGAGACTCCTGATGGATCTCAATCGGTTGACCTCGCGTAGTCAGCAAGCTGTCAACGATGCTGCTTCGGATGACGAATCGGTGGAATCCCTGACGCTTCGGTCGGTTGTGTTGGCCTGACATGAGTGATGGTGAAGCGCCCGCAAATTCGACGGGAGTGCCGGATCTAATTGGGCCGGCCCTGACCTTGCCCGAGCAACTGGTGCAGGCACTCGATGAGCAATGCCGGATATTGGCCGAAACAGCTGCTGTCGCGGAGCGCTTCGGTGTGCAGCGCTCGCGCATCGACGCTCTGGTGAGTGCTGGACTGACTTCGCTCTCAGTACCTCAGGAGTTCGGTGGACAAGGATTGCCACCGGCACTAGCTCGTGAGGTGACGGAGAGGGTCGCCGGGGCGTGTGGAACCACTTGGTTTGTTCTGACGCAACATCGATCGGCACTGGATGCCGTACTGACGACAACGAATCCGGTTCTTATTGAGACTTGGCGTCGCGATGTGGCACAGACCCGGGCACTTGGTGCGGTGGCGTTTGCGCATCTGCGCCGAAGCGGCCCGCCGCAGGTGGTCGCAGAGCCGACAACCGATGGCTGGGAAATCACCGGCGAGTTGGATTGGGTGACCGGATGGTCGGTTGCCGATGTGCTGGCACTGATGTGTCGAACCGCGGATGGACGCGTCGTTGAGGCGTTGATTACGGCGAACCCGCGACCGGGCATGAAGGTGTCGGCGCCGCTGTCGCTCATGGCCATGGGGGGTACGCAGACGGTAGCGATCACGCTTGATCGGCTTCGGGTGACGCACGACGAAGTCGCTCATGTGCGGCAGTGGTCGCAGTGGTGTCATCTGGATAACCGGCGCACGGTTAATACCCCACCTGCGGTCTTTGGCGTACTGCGTTCAGTCGTAGGAGCGCTAGCGCGAATCGGTATGCGGCGTGAATCGGATGCCACGAGCGATCTTGCGCAGCAATACGCCACCCGAGTGCGGGAACTGCGAACCCAGGCATACGACTTGATGGACCACCATGACCCTGACGAGTTGCATGGTGAGCGACTCGCGATTCGTGCTCAGGCGCTGGAGACTCTGCAGCAGGCCAGTGCCGCGTTAGTGGCAGCCACGGGTGGCAGCGCGATGTCGATGGATCGTCCCGAACAGCGGTGGGCTCGCGAATCCCTGTTCCTTCTTGTTCAGGCTCAAACTGCAGACTTGCGGGAGCAACTCATCAAGGACTGGTCGCTGGCGTAATGGCACGCAAGCGCTGGAGTGCCTCGATCAAGATTTCGTCTCTCTTGCAGAAGGCCCAGCGCACCAGCGTTTGACCCACCGCGGTCGTGTCGTAGAAGACCTTGTGCGGGATGGCGACAACTCCAGCCAGGTGCGGTAGTTGTCGGCAGAAGTCCATACCGTCGGTAAATCCCAGTGGCGCGACATCGGTGGTGATGAAGTAGGTGCCTTCGGGTGGAAACACCTGCATGCCCAGGTCGGCGAGGCCCTCGGCCAGCAGATCGCGCTTGCGCTGAAGATCGCTGGCCAAGGTGGCGAAGTAGTCATCGGGCAAGTCCAAGGCCCCCGCGATCGCGTATTGAAAAGGACCGCCGGATACATAGGTGAGGAACTGCTTGGTGGTGCGCACGGCATTGAGCAGTCCGGCTTCCGCGATGGCCCAGCCAATCTTCCAACCGGTGAACGAGAAGGTCTTGCCTCCACTGCTGATCGTGATCGTGCGGTCGCGCATGCCGGGCAGCGTGGCCAGGGGAATGTGCTGTCGATCGTCAAAGACCAAATGCTCATAGACCTCATCGCTGATGACGATCAGATCGTGTTCGACAGCGACATCGCGAATCGCCGTGCGTTCGTGATCGGTGAGGACCATGCCGGTGGGGTTGTGCGGAGAGTTCACCAGAAGCACTCGAGTTCGCGGCGTCACAGCAGCTCTGAGCGCTTCGATGTTTACCCGAAAATCCGGAGGATGCAGCGTGATCGGGACTCGCATCCCTCGTGCCATCGTGATCGTGGCGGCGTAGGAGTCGTAGTAAGGCTCTAGCGCGATGACTTCGTCACCAACATCGACTACGGCCAAGATGGCGGCAGCGATGGCCTCTGTTGCCCCAGCGGTCACCAACACTTCCGTGTCCGGATCAACGATCTGACCGTAGAACCGTTCCTGATGACGCGCGATGGCCTCGCGCAGTGGGGCTACACCAATTCCTGGTGGGTATTGATTGCCCTGGCCGGTGCGCAATGCAGCTACCGCGGCCTCACGGACTGACTCTGGGCCGTCGGTATCGGGAAATCCTTGGCCGAGGTTGATCGACCCCGTGGCAGATGCCAATGCCGACATCTCCGCGAAGACGGTGGTGCCTAGTGAGCGAAGGTGGGGAGCGAGAAAGCGCTGGGGGCCGTCGGAGGAGTCGGCGGTCGTCATAAGGGCACGGTAGCGGCGAATTGAGGCGATGAGTTCCGGTGGGCAAAAGAAGCAGGCTGGGCCAAGATAGGGGGGTGCGCAAAGTCTTGCTGGCGATGGCAGCAGTCCTGTTGATGGCGGGTTGTTCCGGGGTGACATCGGGGGCGCCCTCGGTCACTGCCAAGAGCGACGGAGCGAACACCACTATCGGTGCTGCTGCGCCGGTGGTCTGTCCATCAACGGTCTCCACTCGTCGCGGCAAAATCCAAGACTCGGTGTCCTTCGAAGGATTGAACCGCACCTACACCGTGTGGGTGCCGCAGAACTACACGGGAACAACACCGTTGCCCGTGATCGTCAACTATCACGGCACGGGAGGCACCCCCGATGCCATTGACGCGTTCTCGAGCAACCTTTCGGAGAAGGCCAATGCGCGCGGGTACATCGTGGTCGCGCCGCAAGCAACTGCTAACGGGACCACCACCGCGCGTTGGACTGTTCCGGGTATTGGCACTGAGCCGGATGATGTCTCGTTCACCAACTACATGGTCGACAAGATTGCTTCAGAGTTCTGTGTGAACCCCAAGCGCGTCTATGCCACAGGTTTCTCCTCCGGTGGAGCGATGACCACTTGGGTCGCCTGCAGTGACCGTGAACGCATCGCAGCTGCGGTACCCGGTGGCGGGATCAATCTGGTGGATCCAGCGTGCCAGCGCGGACCGATTCCGATATTTGCGTATCACGGCACTGCTGACGACATCGCCCCATTCAATGGCCTCGATGGCAACCCCAACCCGCCAGGCACGACGCCGCTGCTGGTTGTGCAACCCAATCTGGTGGCGTTCTTCGGCAGTGTCGAGCAATCTGCGGCAGCATGGGCGAAGGGCAACGGCTGTCAGGTCGATGCAACAGGACAGGCTGTTTTCGTTGATCAGCAGCTTGCACCCGATGCAACGCTGAGGGTGTGGCAAGGATGCAAGGCCCCCACACAGTTATTGCTGGCCAAGGGCGGCGGCCACACCTTCCCTGGTGGCACCACGCGGTTGAGCCCGACGGCCGTAAACGGTCTGGGCAAGACGGTCACTTCGGTGAACATGGCGGATCTGATGCTCAACTGGTTTGACACCTCACCGCAGACAGCTGGCTGACCAAGCCCGGTCACGCTGATCGGCCGCGCCAACGAGCAGCCTGTCGCCTCACTAAGGTGTGCGCCGTGACCACACCAGCAGATGACCGTGCTGCCCTGCGTGACCAGATCCTGGCCAAGGCAGTAGTCCACGGCAAGGTTGTTCTTTCGTCGGGCAAAGAAGCGGACTATTACATCGATCTGCGCAGGGTGACTCTGGATGCTGTTGCCGCTCCCTTGATCGGCACAGTGATGCTGCAGGCCACGGCTGATCTTGACTACGACGCTGTAGGCGGATTGACGCTGGGGGCTGATCCGGTCGCTGGAGCGATGCTGCACGCAGCAGCCGCGCAGGGGCGAGAACTAGATGCCTTCATCGTGCGCAAGTCAGAGAAGCAGCACGGCCTGCAGCGGCGAATCGAGGGACCTGATGTCTCCGGCCGCAGAGTGTTGGCCGTAGAGGACACCTCCACCACCGGTGGATCCGTGCTCACGGCTGTTGAGGCTTTGCGCGCTGAGGGTGCCGAGGTCGTCGGAGTGGCGGTGGTGGTGGAACGCGGTGCAGCACCGGCGATCGCTGAGGCGGGACTGCCCTATGTGGCGGCTTATTCCTTAGCCGACCTCGGGTTGTGACTTCCGCGATTTATTCAGTTCCAGCGCAATGGGGATGAACGACACGACCACAATCGCTAGAGCGATGAACTCAATGTTCTTTTGCACCCACGCGATCTGACCCAGCCAATACCCCAGGCTCGTCATGCTGCCAGCCCACAGCACTCCGCCGATGACAGAGAGCACCGTGAAGCGCACGGCTGACATTCGTCCAGTGCCCGCCATTACCGGAACGATGGTGCGAACAATGGGCGTAAAGCGAGCCACGATCAGCGCAAATGCCCCGTAGCGGTCGAAGAACTGAGAGGTGCGTTCGACATATTCCGGTTTGAAGAACCGAGACTTGGGCCGGGAAAACACCGCTGGACCTGCCGTTCTGCCGATCCAATAACCACACACATTTCCGGCAATCGCGGCGACGGAGATCAGGGCGATCACGAGCCACAACGGCTGACTG
The DNA here is from genome assembly GCA_003529305.1 of Actinomycetota bacterium. Classification (GTDB taxonomy): domain Bacteria; phylum Actinomycetota; class Actinomycetes; order UBA12327; family UBA12327; genus UBA12327. Next base: position 808 of record DPWC01000045.1, on the reverse strand, counting down.
AAACCATCACGCTTGGCCACCAGTAGCCCCGTAGCAAAGAGCAGTGAGTCGCCAGGCAGAAAGAAACCGAGAAGCAATCCACACTCGGCGAAGACGATGGCCAAGACGCCAAGCAGCCCGACGCTTCCGGCGATCTGTTGCGGGTCGAGTACACCGGATCCGAGTGCTGTGATGGCCATGGGTGTCAGGATAGAGAGCCCGATGCAGGTTGCGGCACAATGAGGCCGCGCCGCTGGTCATTGCGCTAGGAGGTTCTGATGCCCATCGCCACACCTGAGATCTACGCGCAGATGTTGGATCGAGCGAAATCGGGTGCCTTCGCCTATCCGGCGATCAATGTCACCTCCTCGCAGACCCTGAATGCCGCAATCCAGGGTTTTGCTGAGGCGGGCAGTGACGGCATCGTGCAGATCTCGTGGGGAGGTGCGCAATATCTCAGCGGCCAAGCCCATAAGGACATGGTGGTTGGTGCCTTTGCCCTCGCCGAATTTGCTCATGTGGTGGCCGAGCAATACGACATTCACATCGCCTTGCACACGGATCACTGTCCGGAGGCGCAACTAGATGGATTCATGCGGCCACTCATTGCCGTCTCGCAGGAACGAGTGGCCAAGGGGCAGCTGCCGCTCTTCCAGTCACACATGTGGGATGGCTCAGCGGTGCCACTGGAGAGCAACCTGCAGATCGCTAAGGACCTACTGGAGCAATGCCGGCGCGCCGACATCATCATGGAATTAGAGATCGGTGTTGTCGGCGGCGAGGAAGACGGCATCGAGGCCAAGCACGATGCGAAGTTGTACTCCACGCC
>DPWC01000054.1:838-3889 GCA_003529305.1 Actinomycetota bacterium | reverse complement strand
GGTGTGCTGCTCTCGGTGCAATCGCGCGATCAACAGCGCTATCAGGTGCTGGCCAGCGGCGATGATGGTTCGACCACGGTGCTCACCGAGGTCACTGATTCGGCATGGGTTGAACTGGTCGATGGCTGCCCTGCCCGACTGGGCGATGGCGCACTGGTGCTGACCGCGGACGACGCCGCCGTGGATCACCGGCGGTTGATGGTGAGTGGCCAGTGTGTTTCGCCCGATGGCCTCGATGTTCGCAGCGTCGTCTCGGTGGCTGACGATGCCGTGTGGTTCACCGCCTCGCCCACGACATCGGCCCGCGCCTCGACGACTTGCGCGCTGTATCGATGGTCCGCGATCGACGGCACGGTCACGGCCGCCGGCCCTGTAGAGGGTTGGTCTACCGGTCAGCACCGCGGCGGCACAACGGTGCTGTCCACCAACCAGTGGTCCGATGTCAGCGGCCAACTGACCGTCATCAGCGGAGAGAACACGCACCTCATCGGCTCGCATGCGCAGGATCCGCTCCTTCGGCCCGTGGTGCATCTGGTGGATACCGACGACCTGCTGCGGATCGCCGTCGTGCTGCCCACCGGTCGATCACCGCACGATGGTGGTCCGGCACTGCCCGTGCTGATGGACCCCTACGGCGGACCACATGGCCAGCGAGTCGTCGCCGCAGCAGCGGCGTACCTGACGGCGCAATGGTGGGCCGACCAAGGCTTCGCTGTCGTCATCGCTGATGGTCACGGGATGCCGGGTCGGCCCTCGTGGGAGAAATCGGTGCACGGTGACCTCGCCACCCTCGTGCTTGCCGACCAGGTGCGTGCACTGCACATTGCTGCTGACCACTGTGGCGGCGTGCTCGACACCACCCGCGTCGGCATTCGCGGCTGGAGTTTCGGCGGCTACCTCGCAGCACTAGCCGTGTTGGACGAGCCCAGCGTCTTCCACTGCGCTGTTGCCGGTGCACCCGTGACTAACTGGCGGCTGTACGACACGCACTACACCGAGCGCTACCTGGGAGATCCCGACAAGAACCCCGCCGCCTACGAGGTCACCGACCTCGTCCCACGAGCCGCCAACTTGCGGCGGCCTCTGATGCTGATCCATGGGTTGGCCGATGACAATGTCGTGGCCGCGCACACCCTGCAGCTCTCAGCAGCCCTCACCGCAGCGGGCCGTCCGCATCAGGTCTTGCCACTGAGCAATGTCACGCACATGACGCCGCAGGAGGAAGTGGCCGAAAACTTGCTGCTGCTTCAGCGAGACTTCCTGCTCAGCCATCTGGAATCCACAGGAACCCGGTAATTGCTAGTCACCCGGACGGCGAGCACGACCTCGAAGCTTGGCGCGGTCCGTGGCGGCAAGTTCGACTTTGCGAATGCGCACCAGCCCCGGCACCACTTCCACACACTCATCCTCGCGACAAAATTCCAACGCCTGCTCTAAGGAGAGCTCGCGGTGCGGAATCAACGGCACCAGAACATCGCCTGAGGACTGACGCATATTCGTCAGCTTCTTCTCTTTCGTCGGATTGACATCAAGGTCATCGCTGCGCGAGTTCTCGCCAACGATCATGCCTTCGTACACCTCAGTGCCCGGCCCCACGAACATGGTGCCGCGCTCCTGCAGGTTGGCCAGGGCAAAGCCGGTGGTGGGGCCACTTCGATCAGCCACCAGTGACCCCGACGACCGGGTGCGGAGGTCGCCGGCCCACGGTGCGTAGTCGTCGAAGACATGGTGCAGCAGGCCGGTGCCGCGGGTCTCCGTGAGAAATTCGGTGCGAAATCCAATGAGACCGCGCGCCGGAACGACGAATTCCATCCGCACCCAGCCAGTGCCGTGATTGACCATGTGCTCCATGCGGCCGCGTCGCACTGCCAGCAATTGCGTCACCGTGCCCAAGTGCTCCTCCGGAACATCAACGGTCAAGCGTTCGTAGGGTTCATGCACCTTGCCATCGACGAGGCGAGTGACTACCTGCGGTTTACCCACGGTCAGTTCGAATCCCTCGCGGCGCATCATCTCCACCAGGACGGCCAACTGCAGTTCGCCACGACCCTGCACCTCCCAGGTGTCAGGACGCTCCGTGGGCAGTACTCGCAACGAGACATTGCCGATCAGTTCGGCGTCCAGGCGGCCCTTCACCAGTCGTGCCGTGAGTTTGCTGCCGGTGCGCCCTGCTAAGGGCGAGGTGTTGATACCGATCGTCATCGACAGTGATGGCTCATCCACGCGGATCACTGGCAGCGGATGCGGATCATCAAGATCCGCCAAAGTCTCGCCGATGGTGATCTCTGGCAAGCCAGCAATGGCGACGAGGTCGCCAGGTCCGGCCGATTCTGCGGGAACCCGCTCCAGCGCATCGGTCATCAAGAGTTCAACAACTTTGGCCCGCTGCACGGTTCCGTCTGTACGGCACCACGCCACCTGCTGACCTTTGGCGATGGAGCCTTCGTGCACTCGACACAAGGCCAGTCGCCCGAGATAGGGCGAGGCATCCAGGTTGGTCACCTGCGCCTGCAGCGGAGCGCCGGGAGTAAAGGACGGCGCCGGAATAGTGCGCACCAGCGCCTCAAAAAGCGGACCGAGATCAGAACTATCCGGCATGCCCCCGTCATCGGGCATCGTCAATGATGCGCGGCCGGCCTTCGCAGAGCAGTAGACGATCGGAAATTCGATCTGCTCCTCTGTGGCGTCAAGGTCAAGAAAGAGCTCATAGGTTTCATCCACGACCTCTTTAATACGCGCGTCCGAGCGATCCACCTTGTTGATCACCAAGACCACGGGCAACCCCTTGGCCAAGGCCTTGCGCAGAACAAATCGTGTTTGTGGCAACGGCCCCTCGCTGGCATCGACCAACAGCAGGACGCCGTCAACCATCTCGAGGCCACGCTCCACCTCACCGCCGAAATCCGCGTGACCAGGGGTGTCCACGATGTTGATCGTGAGTGCCGTCGACTCCGATGTGGGAGGGATCACCTGTGATCCCTCCGGCGGGGTGTAGCGGATCGCGGTGTTCTTGGCGAGGATCGTGATGCCCTTTTCTCGCTCAAGGTCCAT
>DPWC01000054.1:0-493 GCA_003529305.1 Actinomycetota bacterium | reverse complement strand
ACCAGCGTGGTCTTGCCGTGATCGACATGGGCCACGATCGCGACATTGCGCAGGTCATGGCGCTTCGAGCGCGCGGGACCGGCGCCCGATGGCGAAGGCGAGGGACCGGTGGTGTTGGTGGTGTTCGAGTCAGTGGCGGAGGTCACGCTGTGGGAAGCCACAAGGCAGGGTTCTCGATTCCATTCGGGGCGGGTCGGCACTGTGTGCCGCGCATCACTCTGGAATTCTACCCATCGGTAATCCCTCGAGTGCGTTGCGCCCGAAACACTAGGGCGCGCACCACTGCAGAGACAACGATCACTGAACGGACAGCACCTGCTGCTGTCGTGGAGGAAGCCTGATGTCCAGCGGCACCTTGACCCCAGGGCGGGCTCGCATCACCGCAAAGACGCTGCGCACCGACAAGTACTGGGTGCAGCCATTGCTGACGGTGATCGGGATCTCGGCATGGATCACCTACGCAACAGTTCGCGTCTTCATGCAGAACTACTAC
>DPWC01000121.1 GCA_003529305.1 Actinomycetota bacterium | reverse complement strand
TGTTACGACCCTTAATCTTTCGCTGGTCGAACAGGCAAATTCCGAGTTGGAGGCCGCGAAGGCGCCGTGTTCAGCAGCCAGCGCCGCGTCCCAGGATGGCGGACAGGGCCTCGATCTCTAGGTAGTTACCAACCGCGCCATCGCCTGGAATGCGCTGCCGACTATCAGTTCGTGCGTATTGCCTTTCACATGAGTCACAACTGTCACATTCGTAACAGCATGTCCGTGCTCCTGACATTTGTAGGGATTTCTCAGGCCCTTTATCGCTTGAGTGCGACGAAGACGACACCGATGCTGTGAGGGTGAGAAACAACCCGATCGAATCCTGTTTCAGGTTGCCAGCTATGACGAGGGGCCTTCCCATGAACACCAATGAACTGCTGCCACTGATGTCCGGAGCTGCCGTGGCAGATCTCTTCGGCGTCACCACCAAGACTGTCACCCGATGGGCTGAAGCGGGGCAATTGCACCCGGTGTTCACTCTGGGTGGCCACCGCCGCTACCGCTCCGTGGAAGTCGAAGCACTTCTCGCCGCGCGAGCCGCATAGCTTCCTCAGCGAGCTGAATCAGCGAGCTGCATCAGCGAGGCGCCACCCGATCGGTCCACCCGTGACCGTCCCAGTACCGCCACTGTCGATCGTTTCCCGGATCGACATACCAGTCCGGTGGCAGCCACGCGACAGGCTGAGAACCTGACACCGGAGGCGGACCAGAGGCCAGGGCCTGATCGTGTTCAACGCGCGCTGCGAGGTCAGGTGCCCACTGCTCAACGGGCGGAACTCGGGATGCCTCAGGCGGTGGAGCTGACAGTGGCAAGGGACCACCCTCTGCCAAGGCGTTGAGCAGGTCGGTCTGGGCGTGACGCTGCTTGCGTCGGTAGTACAGGTCAAAGCGTCGAGTCGCGGTGTAGAGGGTGGTGCGCGCATTGATGAAGAGGAATGCGACAGCTGAGGGCGTTGTGTGGTCGACAAAGACGATCTCTGATCGGGCAAGGACGATGTCGTCCTTCCACAGAGGACCGTTGAGCGCAGTTCGGGCAAACCTGTTGTGTCCGACGATGCGCAAAGAGGTGTCGTCTAGATCGACATGGTGCAGATACCCCGTATAGCGCGTCACGACCGCCACGCTAGCCCGTGGCCCCGACACGACGCGAGTACGCTGGCGCCGCCTGAATGACCAATCTGGGAGGTGGCAGTCGGTGATCACCGTGACCGTCGACGGTGCCACCCGTGAGGTTCCTGAGGGCACCACAGGCCTCGACCTCTTTGGCGATCGTCGCGAAGTTGTCGTCGTGCGAGTCGCCGGTGAACTGCGTGATCTGCATCGGCCCCTTGTCGATGGCGATCAGGTGGAGGCCGTCACTGTTGAGTCGACCGACGGTCTCATGGTGATGCGGCACTCGGCCGCCCATGTCATGGCGCAAGCGGTGCAAGAGCTGCATCCAGGTACTCGCTTGGGTATTGGTCCGCCGATCGAGAACGGCTTTTACTACGACTTCGATACCGAGCGTCCTTTCACGCCTGAGGATTTACGGGCGATAGAGAAGCGCATGGAGCAGATCATCAAACAGGCGCAGCGCTTCGAGCGTCGTGAGATCTCCGACGACAATGCGCGCACTGAACTTGCCCATGAGCCCTTCAAACTCGAGTTGATCTCGCTCAAAGGCGGCACCGCCATCGCCTCCGATGTGATGGAGGTTGGCTCTGGCGCCTTGACGATGTACGACAACATCGATGCCAAGACCGGGGAGCGCTGCTGGACCGATCTTTGCCGTGGGCCGCATGTGCCGACCACGCGGATGATTCCGGCGTTTCGCCTCATGCGCTCGGCGGCGGCCTACTGGCGAGGCAGTGAAAAGAATCCGCAGCTGCAGCGCATTTATGGCACGGCCTGGGCCAGCAAAGACGACCTCAAGGCGCACTTGGCATTTTTGGAGGAAGCCGAGAAGCGTGACCACCGCCGGCTGGGTGCCGAACTTGACCTCTTCTCCTTCCCCGATGACATTGGCTCGGGACTTGCTGTCTTTCATCCCCGCGGCGGCACTGTTCGGCGCATCATGGAGGACTTTTCGCGTCGCCAACACGAAGCGGCCGGCTACGAATTCGTCTACAGCCCGCACCTGACCAAGGCCCAGCTCTTCGAGAAGTCCGGACATCTGGATTGGTATGCCGAGGGCATGTATCCGCCCATGGAATTGGATGCCGGTGCGCAGTACTACATGAAGCCGATGAACTGTCCGTTCCACAACTTGGTGTTCGCCGCTCGCGGTCGGTCATATCGAGAACTTCCGCTGCGCTTATTTGAGTTTGGCACGGTGTATCGCTATGAGAAGTCCGGTGTGGTCCACGGGCTGACGCGGGCGCGCGGATTTACTCAGGACGATGCCCACATCTACTGCACGCGTGAGCAGATGGGCGACGAACTAGATCGCCTTCTCACCTTCGTCCTAGACCTGCTGCGCGATTACGGCCTAGCGGATTTCTATTTGGAACTCTCCACGCGTGATCCCCACAAGTCCATTGGCAGTGACGAGGTATGGGCCGAAGCCACCGAAACCCTGCAGGCGGTCGCCGAAAAACAGGGGCTAGAACTGGTGATGGATCCTGGCGGTGCTGCGTTCTATGGCCCCAAGATCTCGGTGCAAGCTCGTGATGCCATCGGGCGAACCTGGCAGATGTCGACGATTCAACTCGACTTCAACCTGCCCGAGCGCTTCGATCTGGAATATCAGGCCGCCGACGGTTCGCGGCAACGCCCCGTGATGATCCACCGCGCCCTGTTTGGCTCCATTGAGCGCTTCTTCGCCGTCTTGCTCGAGCACTATGCCGGAGCTTTCCCCCCGTGGCTGGCTCCCGTACAAGCAGTGGGTATCCCGGTGGCTGACGAGCACATCGACTACCTCACGGAGGTCGCCGAGTTGTTGCGTGAGCAGGGCATCCGGGTAGATGTCGACGCCTCGTCCGAGCGCATGCAAAAGAAGATTCGCACGGCACAGAAGCAGAAGGTCCCCTTCATGCTTATTGCCGGTGATGACGACCGGTCGGCGCGCGCTGTGTCGTTTAGATTCCGTGACGGTCGCCAAGACAACGCCGTGCCGCTCGATGAAGCCGTCCAACGCATTGTCGAGGCTGTGCGCAGTCGCGAGCAGGTCTAAGCCATGACTCCGCCCACCGGAGCCCACGGCGATCCGCTGGCGGATGCCTTCGATCGGTTGTGGACGCCGCACCGCATGGCATACATCCGTGGCGAGAACAAACCCGTTGATGCGGCGGCAGGAGATGGCTGCCCGTTCTGCCTGGCGCCGAGGATGCAAGACCGCGACGAGTCGCTCGTGGTGGCGCAGGGCGAGTTTGTCTACGCAGTACTGAACAGGTATCCCTACAACGCTGGACACCTGCTGGTGTGCCCCTACGAGCACCTTGCCGACTACATCGCCTTGAGCGAGCCTGCATTGGCCGAGTTCACGGCCTTCACCACGCAGTGCGTGCGCGTGCTCACCGAGGTGGCACGACCAGCTGGATTCAACATCGGCATGAATCAAGGTGGTGCAGCGGGCGCAGGTATTGCCGCCCACCTGCATCAGCACATCGTGCCCCGGTGGGGCGGTGACACCAATTTCATGCCTGTGGTTGCGGGCACCCGCGTGCTACCGGAGATTCTTGTCGACACTCGACGGTTGCTGTCCGAAGCGTGGCTCACGGTAGGCATCGGTGGTGGCTAGCATCAATGGCGTGAGCAGTGCGCCTACCCCCGGAAAGGCCAAGGCCCGCAATGCCGCCACTGTTGTGGTGGAACCCATCGCGCGCTTCCTGCTCGCGGCGCGGATCTCACCAAACGCCGTCACCGTCATTGGGGCGTTGGGTGCGGTGGTCACCGCCGTGGTGTGCTTCCCGTCCGGGCGGCTTGTTGCCGGTGCGATCGGCGTCGGGGTGTTCGCGTTGTTGGACTTGCTCGATGGCGCGATGGCGCGCATGGCGCAGCGCGAATCTGTGTGGGGCGCCTTTTTGGACTCGGTGCTGGATCGTGTGGTGGATGCTGCGGTCTTTGGTGCCTTGGCGGTGTGGTTCTTCCGAGGTGGCGACGACCCCGTGCTCGGTTGTGTTGTCCTGTATTGCCTGATGGCTGGTGGTGTCATCAGTTATGCCCGCGCTCGTGCCGAAGGCCTCGGGCTTGATGCTCGCGGCGGTATTGCAGAGCGCACCGAGCGTCTACTGATCGCCATGATCGCCACCGGTCTGAGTGGCTTGGGGGTGCCCTATATCCAGGCCGTTGGGTTGTGGGTGTTGGCCGGCCTGACCACGGTGACGATCATCCAGCGCATGGTCAAGGTGCACCGTCAGACGCAGTCCGCAGCGGCGACGAACCTGTCGGGTCCCGCGTGAGTCCAGCGTCCGTGAAGGACCGCGCCACTGACTCGCTGTATGCCACGGGGTGGTGGGTGTCGAGTCGGGTGCCGCCCGCGTTGGCTCGGCCGGTGTTTAAATTCGCGGCTGATCGCACGTGGGCCCGCGATGGCCGCGGTGTTCGCCAGCTCACCGCCAATTTGCGCCGAGTAGTGGG
>DPWC01000006.1 GCA_003529305.1 Actinomycetota bacterium | reverse complement strand
GGCGTTGAAAAAGCCGAACCGACCTTCCAGCACCGTCGGGGGACCGGTCACACCCTCGCGAGCCATAGCGGCCGCCAGCACTCCGCCGCGAGCCGCCCATCCGCAGTGAATGCGCTTGACCGATCCACCGGTGCGGTTGGCCTCAATGACGCCAGCGCCCATCGAGGCAGCGATGGACATAGCGTGCGCGATGCGATCACTATCAAGTCCATAGAGCATCGCGGCAGCGGCTGCCGAACCTAGGGTGCCGCAGATGGAAGTGGCGTGCCAACCCTTCTCAAAGAAGGTCGAGTTGCGGATGTTCCTGTCGTAGGAAGCCATCCCTAAGCGATTGGTGATCTCGATGCCGGCAGCAATGGCAGCCGCTAGCTGTGCGCCGTTAGCACCGACCTCCTCGGCCACGGCCAAGGCGGCCGGAACAACAGAGGCACTCGGGTGCAGCACGGATGGCAAATGCGTGTCATCGAAGTCCAAGGCGTGCGCCAGGGAGCCGTTGATCAAGGCTGCATTGGCCGCCGGGTAGGTGGCGTGGTCGCCGATGACACTGGAGGTGCCTGTTCCGCCCATACCGGCAATCACCCGCAGCACAGCGCGATCAGGTTCACTCTCATTGCCGGCGGATTCGGCCACCCCGGCAATCGAATTGCCCAAGACATCCAAGATGCGACCGATCACATCGTCGCGAACGGCTGCCGGCAGCCCGTTGTCGCGGCACTGGGCCGCGAAGTGGGCGAGCTGTTGAACAGGGGTGCGCTCGAGCGAAGAGGTGTGATCAACCATCAGGAACCCGGTACCAGAGCCAACGGGCGCACCGGGGCACCGGTGGCACCGACTACCCGAATCGGAGCCAAGACAAAGAGGAATTCGGTGGCCCCAGCATCAATGAGTTCGTGCAGACGCATGGTTTCGATGATGTTGATCCCCGCATCCACCAACAACACGCGGTGCACGGGCAAAGTGGCGTGGCCTGCGCCGGGCTTGAGCTGTTCGAACGCAATGGTCTCGCCGCCGGCCACTGCCACCTGGCGATCCCTCAACCACTGGGCTGCCGACACATCGGGACCAGGAACGCCACTGTCGAGACCTTGGAAGGCGGGACGGTCATCCCAAAGGCGTGACCACCCGGTGCCGATAAGCACGGCATCACCGGCGCCTACTCGCACCCCGGCAGCATCTTCAGCCGCCTGTAGATCATCGGCGGTAACGCCGTAGCCCGGCTCAAGGGTGGCTACCCCCTTGATCTTGGTGATATCGAGCAGCACACCACGACCCACGAACGGGGTGAAGGTGTCAATGCCGTGCTCAGACAGGCCGAGGTGCGACTGAATCGACTCCGCCTTGATGCCGCCATAGACCAGGCCGTCTTGTGAGACATGCCCGAGGGCATCCACATGAGTGCCCACATGACCACCCGTGATGATGACCTCGTTGCTGGCCGACCCGCCGTCGCTGCGGACCATGTCACCGTGCCGGCGTTCCAGGATCATTCGAAACGGAGGATGGTTGGGGGACTGCGGCATGCCGTTCTTCATCGGCTGCGCAAGGTCGAACTGTCGAGCGCCGGCCAGAGCGGTGAAGTCAATCGGGCTAGACACGCGGTTTGCCTCTCTGATCAGACGATGCCGTCGGTGCGCAACTGCTCGACGGCTTCGTGGCTCAATCCCAGTTCAGTCAGGACGGCGTCGCTGTCCTGACCCTTCTTGCGCCCGGTCCACTTGATGGCGCCCGGAGTTTCGGACAGTCGGTACAGCACATTTTGCATCCGCACGGGGCCCAGATCAGGGTCTTCGACCGTGGTGATGGTGTCCAGAGCCGTGTACTGCTCGTCTTCGAAAACTTCCTTGATGGTGTAGATCGGGGCGACCGCCGCCTGCGCTGCTTCGAACTGCGCGATGACCTCCGCGGCATCGCGTTGCGCGATCCAGTCGCCGACATAGCCGTCAAGTAAGTCGGCGTGCTTGGCCCGCTCGGCACCGCTTCTAAACCAGGGCTCGTCAATGACCTCAGGGTGACCCACCAGCTCCATGACTCGTTCGGCAATGGACTGTGCTGAAGTGGAGATGGCAATCCACTTGCCGTCGCGAGACTTGTAGGTGTTGCGTGGAGCGTTGTTCACGGAGCGATTGCCGGTGCGTCCCTGCACAGTGCCGAGTTGGTCATAGATGGTCGGCTGAGGCCCCAAGATGGTGACGATGGGTTCAATGATCGCCAAATCGATCACTTGCCCCTTGCCGGAGCCACCGGGACGATCGCGCTCGTACAGGGCGGTCATGATGGCCTGCGAACAGGTCAGCGCAGAGATGCCATCGGCTAATCCAAACGGCGGAAGTGTCGGCGGGCCGTCTGGCCACCCCGTGATCGAGGCGAAGCCCGACATCGACTCGGCGAGCGTGCCAAATCCGGGCCGTGAGGAGTACGGGCCGAACTGCCCAAAGCCCGTGACGCGGGCGATGACAAGTCGTGGATTGATCTGGTGCAAGACCTCTGGACTAAGGCCCCAGCGCTCAAGGGTTCCCGGCCGGAAGTTTTCGATGAACACATCAGCCGTGGCCAACAGCTTTTTGGCGATCTCGGCGCCGTCCGGCTTACCGATATTCAGCGTCACCGTGCGCTTATTGCGCCCGAGCATCGCCCACCACAGGGAGACACCGTCCTTGCTGGGGCCGTGGGTGCGCGCTGGGTCGCCCTTGGTCGGATGCTCGAGCTTGATGACTTCCGCGCCGAAGTCGCCGAGGATGGTGGCGGCCAGCGGTCCCGCGAACAAAGTGGCGGCGTCCACGACACGCAGGCCGTGGAGTGGCTGGTGGGCGGCATCGCTGGTCACCCTTTGAGCCTATCGGCGCGCACAGTGCCCAAAGGCAACCGCCCGTCCTCCCCGGAGGGAGGTCGGGCGGTTGGTCTCGTTCCTAGCTCAGATTAATACGGGAGTGTGTAGGTGATTCCATCGAGAGATACGAAACAGGCGCTGGCATAAGTGGGTCCCGTGTCCGCGGGGTCATCGTTCACATACACTTCGCCATTGGATTGGACGATGATCCTGCCGGTATTCGTGTTGCAGAGATCGGCCGTGAGGTACTTGGTTGTGGAAGGCCGGAACTGCGACGGAATGGTGAAAATCAGACTCGATGCGGGCTGAGACCCATCCGAAGAGCACACATCGCCATGGAAGTGCACGACACCATCTACGGAGGCAGCAATGCCCGGGCTGCCGGAGTAACAGTTACCTGTCCAACCCGTTGCCGGCGTCAGGCTCGTGAACGAGAGATTGCCGATCTTGGTCTGGAACGCGCTGGAGTCTTTACCATCGAGCTTGTCAGCATTGAGATTCGGGACCTTTGTCGTGTTCGCTCCGACGCTCAACGGCGCTTTGCCGGCAGGTGCCACAAGCTTCAATGGAACGCTGGTGGAACTCAGCGTCGTCGTCTTCGTTCCGACATTTGAAAGGCCGATCTTGATGTAACTGCCGTTGGCGGCCGCTGCCGTTCCTACGCTCCCGGCGACAACAAGACCGGCGACGAACCAGGCTGCGGGCGCCGCCTTTGCAAACTTGAACTTCATGTAGCACCTGTCTCTCTAGGGCGGGGACCCGCCCCTCGATATCGAAAGTAGCCCCATCTCGTCCTAGGCGCTGCCCATTTGGTTCATGTCGGCTGAAGATGTGCAAGGTGGGGGTCCTGCTCCTCCTTGGCACCCGCTCGCCGGTAGCGTTCGCCCAGCACGATGGGGAAGCGCCCGATCGATCACAGCGCCTGCGGAAGGAGGTGCGCCCGGTGTCAGCCGGGCCCGCCATGGCTACCTACGACTTGTTGGTGAAGAACGGCACTCTGATTGTCCCGGGAGTGGGTCCGATCAAGGGCGACCTCGCCGTGAAGAACGGCACGATCGCCAGCATTGGCGAGACCATCGCGACCAGTGAGGCCGACGATGTTCTTGACGCCAGCAACAAAGTCGTCATGCCCGGCGCCGTTGACGCTCACTTCCACCTCGGCATCTACCGCGAACTGGGGCTCGATGCCACCGAGGAAACTCGATCATCGTTGGTCGGCGGTGCCACCACCGTGATCTCGTACTTCCGCACTGGCGCGCACTACCTGAATCGCACGGGGTCCTATTCCGAGATCTTCCCTGAGGTGCTGGCTGCCGTTGACGGCAAGGCGTGGACGGACTACGGCTTCCACTTGGCCCCCATGACAGTGTCGCAGATCGGTGAGATCTCTGATCTGGTCAACAAGCACGGAGTGACCTCATTTAAGTACTACATGTTCTACAAGGGCTTCGACCTGGCCTCCAATAGCCGCGACTCCCAGTCCTTCACGATGGGGGATGAGTACGACCTCGGCCATCTCTTCTTGATCATGGAAGAGATCAATAAGGTCCAGCAGCAGCGCCCCGATCTTCGGCTGTCATTGTCGCTGCACTGTGAGCAGTCCGAACTCATGCGCGTCTTCATCGACCGGGTGAAGTCCATGGGTGATCCGCAAAACCTCAAGGCTTACAATGACGGTCGCCCGCCGTTGACCGAGCGGGTCGCCATTGGTGAGGCCACCACATTGGCGTCACACACCGGCACCAACATCAACTTGCTGCACCTGTCCTCTGGCGATGCGGCGGGGGCTGCTGTCCAAGCGCGCGAGGCCTACCCGTGGATCGACATGCGCTTCGAAACGACGCTGCACCACCTTTGCCTTGACTACGAAACCCTCGATGCCCAAGGCGGCCTCGGCGGCAAGGTGAATCCGCCGATTCGCACCAAGGCTGACAATGAACTGCTCTGGCAGCGAGTCGCTGACGGCGACATCAACTGGGTCGCCTCGGATCATGCGTGCTGCATGGAAGAGCTCAAGGGCGACAAGATCTGGCCAGCAACGCCAGGCTTCGGTGGCACGGCCTTGCTCTACCCGGTACTGATCTCTGAGGGTCACAACAAGCGCGGGCTGTCCCTGCAGCGGGTCGCTGAACTGGTCTCGACCAATCCCGCGCGGGCGTACAACCTGCCCACCAAGGGCAACATCCTTCCCGGCTTTGACGCCGACTTCACCGTCGTGGACACCGAGAAGGTCCAAACCGTCACCACAGAGTTGTGCGAGTCCGGGCAAGACCACTGCCCCTTCGAAGGTGTCGATCTGCAGGGGTGGCCGGTACACACCGTGGTGGGCGGCCAGGTCAACTTCCGCGACGCCAAGGTCGTCGGTGAGCCCAAGGGCAAGTACATCGCGCGTAATCAGTAAGCCAGTGGCGACCAGCGTTGTGCCCTGCTTGCCATAAGGAAAGGCCCGGCCGTGACGGCCGGGCCTTTCCTTATGGCTGAGTTCAGCCAGAGGAGCAGGGTTACATGCCGTCGCCATCCCAATCGCCGTGAGACTTGGATCGCACGGGCAGCGAGGAGATGATCGGCTCGGGAGCATCCGGGAAGATCTGCAACTCAGAGGTCGGGCCGGGTGTCAGTACATTGTCGGCCGCGGTGTAGCGCGACATGTCGAAGCCCTCAGCGCTGTGGTCTACACCGAAACCCCAGGGGACATACGGCTCAGCTTTGCAGCCCTGACTGAGTTGGAACTCCACCGAGTTGTTCAAGATCTTCAGGTCGTGCTCGGTACGCCAAGTCGGCCGCGTCGCCAAGTCGAAGGTGGACTTGGTCCAGTGCTCCGCCTTGCCGTAGTTCACTGCGTCTCCACCCCAGCGAACCCACTCGTTGTAGGTGTACCAGTTGGTCAGTTCGCCGTCTGAGCGCAACAGCCACACTGCGCCGCCATCAAGTGAGACGAAGTGGCCGTGCTTGATGCGCGCCGGGCGGAAGAAGTAGGAGCCTTCCGAGATCGTGCCGAAGTTGTAGGTCATCAGGCCTGAGGTCTGGTAAGCCTCTTCGTAGCACGGGTTGTGCGCTAGTCGGTGATCCGCCCAGCCTTCGTTGGCCCGCACCAAGCGGGTGTAGAAGCCGCTGACGGCGTCAATGTGCAAGTACTTGATGACCAAACCGGGCATGGGTCCGGCTGTCGGTACTGGGTCGAAGTCACGATCAGTGGTCTGCTCCGTGGTGACCTGCTCATCGTCTCGGCAGGTGCTCCAGCGCTCCGCGCCAGCGTCGTAACCGGCATCTCCGTACTCACGGAAGTGCAGAACGCGTGTGCCCTTGGTGAACTTGATCCAGTCGGCCACCACACCTTTGGGTGCCTGCAGGTACCCGCCGGCGGTGAAGACAGTGCCGCCGTAGTTCATCTCACCTTCGAGCACATACCACTCGGTGTCGGCGTGATGCACACCTGCGGGACGCCCCCAGTCGGTGAGGAACTCCACCACCAACGAGCTGGAGCCGTCTTCCTCATCAACCGACAAGCGACGCTCGCGCGCTTCACCTTCGCCGCCGTACAACTCGGCCTTGTGCCAGATGTAGTCGCTTTCTTGGATGACTTCTACATGGGGGCGCACAGGGTCCTCTTCTCAGTTAGTTCGCGGTACCGGGATCGGATGGAGCCTCAACAGGGGAAGTTCTTTTCATGTTATCAGGTGCCGGTGAAACGGTCTAGGCGTTGGCGTACATCTCTCGGAGCTCAGTCTTAACCACCTTGCCTGAGGCGTTGCGCGGCAGGGCGTCGATGAGCACCAAATCCCTGGGAATCTTGTAGCCCGCGAGGCGCTCGCGCAAGTGGGCGTCCAGATCCTCCAGGGTCAGCGAGGCACCGGCCTTGACCACGGCGTAGGCCACGACCTTTTCACCCCAGGTCTCATCGGGAGCGCCGATCACCGCAGCCTCGATGACATCGGCGTGCTGGACGATCTGCTCCTCGACATCGCGGGGGTACACATTGACGCCACCGGAGATGATCATGTCCTTCTTGCGATCCACGATGGAGATAAACCCTTCATCGTCCACGATCACAATGTCCCCGCAGGTAAGAAAGCCGTCCTCGGTGGTGCATGCCGCGGTGGCTTTGGGGTCTTTCAAGTACCCGTTCATCAGGAACGGACTGCGGCTAAAGAGCTCACCGGGCTCACCAACGGGCACCGGATTGCCCTCATCGTCAACGACGCGTACCTCGGTCATGAACCATGGGTGACCGACGGAGCCTGCCTTGCGTCGAGCATCCGCGGGGCGAAGGTTCGACACGATGCCACCCTCGGTGGATCCGTACAGCTCGTGAATGTCTACGCCCGCGAAGAACTCCATGACCCATTCCTTCAGGGCCACGGGCAGGGCGGCCGCATTGAAGTAGATGGTGTCCAGGCTCGACAGGTCGAACTCCGCCAATTTTTCTGGGCCCAGCGCGCGAATCATCTGGGCATGGGTAGGCACTAGGAAGATCGTCTGCACCTTGTCGCGCTGGACCAACTCGAGAAGTTCGGCCGGGTCCCATTTGCGCAGCATGGAGACCGTGCCACCCATAGCAACGGGCGTGTAGCCGAACAGGAAGCCTGCGCCGTGATACATCGGCGCAACGGCGATGGACCGTCGACCGGTGCCCAGCCCCCATTCGATAGACGAGGTATAGAACTGCAGAGTTCGCGATCGGTGACTGATTAGGACGCCCTTGGGCTTTCCGGTAGTCCCTGAGGTGTAGGCGATGCAGAACGGGTCGGTTTCGGGTACTTCGAGTCCTGGGTTGTGGGTCGGCTGTTTGGCCAGTGCTGTTTCGTAGTCGGCTCCGAGTGTGGTGCCGTCAATCGAAAGGACCGCGGTCAAACCGGCCACTGAGCCGTGCGCGATAGAACTCAGCGCATCATCGAGGACAAGGGCTTGGGCCTCACTGTGACTCATGATGTAGTCGACTTCACTTGCTGACATGCGCGGATTCAGCGGAACGAAGGGATGGCCCGCGCGCGCTAGTCCAGCGGCCAACTCCATGTACTCACCGCGATTGCCGAGCAGGATCGCGACGGGTGCCTTCGCCGGCAACCCCAGTGAGGCGATCAGGTGGGCGACTTGATTGGTTCGCTGATCCAACTTGGCGTAGGTCCAGGTCCGCTCGCCATCGATGATGGCGATGGTCTGCGGCTGGGCGATCGCAAACTCTGCGATGCCGTGGGCGATGTTGAGCTGAGCCCCACCGGGATGGATCGTCACGAGTCCTCCTGCGTATGCCAGTGCCAGCCGATGCGTGGGCGTTAATCCTGCCCGCCGGGGCCTGCTGACGGGGGTGCGGGTGGCGTATCTGGTGGGGCCCAGCCCATCTGCTGGTGGCTAGGTGGGGGGCTCGGGGAGAAAAAGTGGTGAAATGGGATTGACAGTGGAGGAAAGTGGAGTATGGTGGCGACTCATACCACCGCACTACCAACGGCCGTGGGGGCTGACGGAGGCGGGAATCGGCGAGGGGAGGCGCGGCCAGCATGTTCTTGGGCCAGCACTTCCCCCGACTCGATGACAAGGGCCGCTTGATCCTTCCGGCCAAGTTCCGTGAGGCCCTGGCTTCCGGTGTGGTGGTCACCAAGGGCCAAGAGCGCTGTCTGTATGTATGGCCAGCTGCCGAGTTCGCCCGGATGACCTCAGAACTCGGTAAAGCGTCCTTCACCACCAAGGCCAATCGCGACTTCTCCCGCGTTCTCTATGCCAGCGCCTCCGATGAGGTCCCCGACAAGCAGGGCCGGATCACGGTTCCGCCCCAGCTGCGCGGTTACGCGGGCCTGGCCAAAGACCTTGTGGTCATCGGCAACAACACCCGCGTGGAGATCTGGGATGCCACGGCGTGGGAGCAGTACCTCGCTGAGCAGGAGCCAGCGTTCTCGGACATTGCCGAGGGGGTGTTGCCCTCGTCGACATGAGGTTGTCATAACGCTCGCTGGATGCGGCCCCCACCGGCCCATCGCCTGACGCCCCTTCCCCGGTGCCAGGACCCCACTGGACCGGTGGGGACCGGATCTAGCGAGTACAGGAAGAGCAGCACCATCGAAGTGAAAAACGCAGGGTCGAGTGCACCTCAAGTGCAAGCCGAGTACAGAGGGTCGAGGCAATGGCGGCAACCGGGACGGCAGCGGGGGAGGGCGCGGAGTTCGCCCATGAGCCCGTGCTGCTGGAGCGATGCCTGACCCTGCTGGCGCCAGCCCTGGAAGGCAACGAGCGCATCGCTGTTGATGCCACCCTTGGGTTGGGTGGTCATAGTGATGCGCTGCTCAGGCGATTTCCGCAGATTCGACTCATCGGACTTGACCGTGACCCGGTCGCTCTGGGGATCTCGCGCGAACGACTTGCCACCTTCGGCTCGCGCGTGACGCTGGTTCATGCCGTCTATGACGAGTTGCCGCGAGTGCTCAATGAATTAGGGATCACGCGTGTTCATGGCGTGCTCTTTGACCTCGGGGTGTCATCGATGCAGTTGGACGATGCGCGTCGGGGATTTGCGTACGCGCAGGATGCCGTGCTGGACATGCGGATGGATCAGACGCACGGCACCACGGCAGCCGAAGTCGTCAACACCTACCCAGCCAGCGAACTCGCCCGCATTCTGCGCACCTATGGTGAAGAACGATTCGCCCGACGGATTGCCACTCGCATCGTGCAGGAGCGCAGTGTGCAGCCGTTCGAGTCCTCGGCGCGGTTGGCGGAGGTAGTGCGCGATGCGATCCCTGCACCAGCTCGGCGCACCGGTGGTCATCCGGCTAAGCGCACCTTCCAAGCTCTGCGTATCGAGGTCAACGGTGAGTTGGCGGCACTGGAGGGCGCGATACCGGCGGCCCTGAGCGCGCTGGCCGTGGGTGGTCGCATCGTGGTGATGTCGTACCACTCTCTCGAGGACCACATCGTGAAGTCCGCGTTGGTGCAGGGAGCCACCAGCACCACCCCGCAAGACCTTCCGGTGGAACTGCCTGGCCATGGTCCCCAACTGCGGTTGCTGACCCGTGGTGCAGAGCGGGCCAGTGAGACGGAGATGCTGATGAATCCTCGCTCGGCACCCGCACGCTTGCGGGCCGCTGAGCGCATCGCGGAAGCGCCTGCGGCATGAGCGCTACCGCACGAGTCCTGGTGGAGGACTTCGACGACCTCAGTGGCGCATCGCC
>DPWC01000194.1:475-6970 GCA_003529305.1 Actinomycetota bacterium | reverse complement strand
GCCGACATCTTTCGCGCTATCCCAACGATTTTGCTGGTGCTTCTGCTCGGCTTTGGAGTGCCGGCGCTGAACAGCGATGCAATCCCCGCCGATCCGGTGATCTGGGGAACGGTGGCTTTGGTTTTGTCCTACGCGGCCTATGTCTCTGAGGTCTTTCGCGCTGGCATTGAATCGGTGCACCCCTCACAACGCGCTGCGGCCCGATCCATCGGGCTGACGACCTGGCAGACCTCGCGCTTTGTGGTGCTGCCGCAGGCTGTGCGGCGGGTGGTGCCGCCGTTGCTCAATGACTTCATCTCGCTGCAAAAGGACACCGCATTGGTCTCGGTCATCGGCCCGATTGAGGCCCTGCGTCAGGCGCAGATTGACTCGTCCCTGTCGTTCAACTTCACCCCTTATGTCGTGGCGGCGGTGTTGTTCATCGTGCTGACCGTGCCGATGACTCGCTTGGCGGACTGGCTGGCACTGCGCGCGACGCGGCAACGCGGTCAGGGCGGTCGGTGATGTCGACGATGCCGATGATGCCGTCGATGCCGCAGGGTGCAGAGGCCCCGCTGCTGCTTGTGGAACAGGTGCACAAGGCCTACGGCGAACACGCCGTGCTCGTCGGGCTGGATCTTCAGGTGCGACCGCACGAGGTCGTGGCGTTGATTGGCGCTTCAGGATCGGGCAAGTCGACACTGCTGCGATGCATCAATGGTCTTGAGGAAGTCGATGCCGGCCACATCGTGCTTGATGGCGACCTCGAAGTTACGCCGCCGGGTGCTGATCTGGATTTGGTGCGCCGCAGGGTCGGCATCGTCTTTCAGGGCTACAACCTCTTCCCGCATCTGAGCGTGCTGGACAACATCACCCTGGGGCCGCGCAAGGTGCTGGGTACTTCACGGGCACAAGCCGAGCAGGCTGCGCGCACGCTGTTGGATCGGTTCGGCTTGGCTGAGCGTGCCGAGACTTTTCCGGATCGACTCTCAGGAGGCCAGCAGCAGCGCGTTGCCATCGTGCGTGCTCTGGCGGTGGATCCTGAGTTGATGCTCTTTGACGAGATCACCTCGGCTTTGGATCCGCAGCTCGTGGGTGAGGTGCTCGATGTCGTGCGTGAGCTGTCGACATCGGGGATGACGATCCTGATGGCAACCCACGAGATGTCCTTTGCTCGCGAAGTAGCCGATCGAGTGTGCTTCCTTGACAACGGGCGGGTACTGGAGCAAGGACCGCCGTCGCAGGTACTGGAAAGCCCGATTGAGGCTCGCACCGCGGAGTTCCTCGCCCGCACCCGACGCGGGTGAATGCCGCCTCGTAGCCTTGGCGCCGTGACGCCGCGCACCTACCAAGTTCGCACCTTGGGCTGCCAGATGAACGAGCACGACTCCGAGAGGCTCGCGGGTTTGCTGGAAGAAGCCGGCCTCGTGCGCGCAGCAGCCGACGAACAGGTGGCCGATGTCGTGGTGTTCAACACCTGTGCGGTGCGCGAAAACGCCGATAACCGGCTCTACGGCAACATCTCCCAACTCGTGCCGGCCAAGAAGGCCAACCCGAATATGCAGATCGCCGTCGGCGGATGTTTGGCGCAAAAAGATCGCGACCAGATCCTCACGAAAGCACCGTGGGTAGATGTCGTCTTCGGCACACACAACATCGGGTCACTGCCGGTGCTGCTCGAGCGAGCACGGGCCCGCAGTGAGGCTCAAGTAGAGATCGTCGATGAGTTGCAGGACTTTCCCTCCAGCTTGCCGGCCCGCCGCGAATCAGCGCACTCGGCATGGGTGTCCATCAGTGTGGGATGCAACAACACCTGCACCTTTTGCATCGTGCCCAGCCTGCGCGGTCAAGAACGCGACCGCCGCCCCGGCGATGTGCTCGCCGAGATTCGCGCGCTCGTGGCGCAAGGAGTCATCGAGGTGACCTTGCTGGGTCAAAATGTCAACGCCTACGGCGTGGAATTCGGCGACCCCCAGGCGTTCGCCAAGTTGCTGCGCGCCTGCGGTCAGATCGACGGTTTGGAGCGGGTGCGCTTTACCTCCCCACACCCGCGGGACTTCACCGACGATGTCATTGATGCCATGGCCAGCACGCCCAATGTGATGCCCCAGTTGCACATGCCATTGCAGTCAGGCTCCGATGCCATCTTGCGCGCGATGCGCCGCTCGTATCGGGCCGAGAAGTTCCTCGGCATCATTGAGCGGGTGCGAGCAGCGATGCCACACGCAGCGATCACCACCGACATCATCGTCGGATTTCCCGGTGAAAGTGATGCCGACTTTGAGGCCACTGTGGCGGTCACTGAGCAAGCTCGGTTCGCCTCAGCTTTCACCTTCCAGTATTCGCCGCGGCCTGGCACCCCAGCAGCCGTCATGCCTGAGCAAGTGCCCAAAGCAGTAGTGCAGGAACGATTCGACCGCTTGGTGGCTCTGCAAGAGCAGATCTCGTGGGATGCCAACAAGGAACTGGTGGGTCAGCGGGTGGAGCTGCTGGTCTCAGAGGCCTCGGGCAAGAAGGACCGCGCCACAGATCGGCTCTCGGGTCGAGCGCGAGACAACCGGCTCGTGCACTTCGCCCCCACGAGCCCTGACGGCACCGCCTTGGTGGAAGCGGACGCCCCTCGCCCGGGTGATCTAGTCGAGGTGACGATCACTCGCGCGGCGCCCCACCATGTGGTCGCCGACTCAGGCGTGCTGGCGCTCCGGCGCACAGCAGCAGGAGATGCCTGGGGGTCGTGCCAGACATCTCCTGCAGGGGAAGTTGCTGGCCCCGCTTTCCTCGGTATCCCTGGTGTTCGCACCGAGGTGTAGCGGTTGATCCATTGGTAGCACCGGGGGTTCGTGCTGCCAAGATCGATCAGTTGTCGCCGCCGTCTTCGTTCTCCCCCTGAGTCCCGCCCGATGCATTTCCGTGATCTTCAGACTCGTTGGCGTTCTCGGAGTCGTCGCCCTCGTCATGGTGCTTCCGGGTGGTGGGTGCGGGGGCGTTGGTGAAGCGCTCCTTGACGATGCTGCCGGAGGTGGCATCGATCCAGATGGTGGCGCGATCACCGGCGTCGGTGGCCAGACGAATTCGCCAGGTGGGCGCGCCGCCGTCTTCGTCCTCCAGCTCTGTGCCGCGCACGGTGCCAGCGGGGTAGCGGGCCTGCGCGATGGCGATGGCTTCGTCACGGGTCAATAAGGCCGGGGTGGGATCTGTGGTCGGCTCGGTCGTCGGCTCGGCAGTCGGCTCGACCACGGGCTCGGCGGTGGGCTCGGCCACCGGCAAGGCCACCGGCTGCACAGGAACCGGGGCTGAAGCGGTGATCACCGAGGCGGACTCAGGGGTGACGATCTTGGGACCCACCATGGCCACCGTGGCTACCGCTCCGCTGCTGGCCAGAGTCACAGCAGCGGCACCAGCAACGGTCTTCACCGTCAGTGCCGACAACAGGTGGCTGTACATGGTCGATTCCCTTCGTCGTTGCCCCGCTGGGACACAGAGCTCGTTGCCTGCAGATCCAGCGCGTGGCGCTTTCGTTCTTGTGGTATCGGCCGCCGGTGGTGTCGGGCTTGAGCGATTTGGGCCTTCGGCAGCCGAGGCGTTGAGCGATTCACCCATTCGGCCGCCTCGGTAGCCTGCGCGGGTGCTGGTCTCTGCCGCCTTTGTCCCGGCCACCCCATTGTTGGTGCCTGAGGTTTCCGCGGGGGCTGCTGGCGAATTGGCGGCCCTGCGCGCCGCGTCCATCAACGCGGTGGCCGAGGTGCTGCGCCGCGCCGCCGATCGCGTGGTCATGGTGGCTCCTGGCCGAAGCACCGGGGCGCACAGCGGCGCTGTGAGTTTTGCTGGACTTGGCGTGGCCCCCGAGGCAGCGCGGCCGACCAAGGACGAACTCCCTGTGGCACTGTCGGTGGGGCAGTGGCTGGTGGAGCAGCTCATGGGGCGTCCCGATGAGCACCTCACGATTGCCCATGACGCGACGGTCGCGGAATGTCAGGACCTTGGTGCGCAACTGGCCGGCAGTGCCGCGCGAGTGGCCGCGATTGTGGTGGGCGATGGCAGTGCGTGTCGCAGTGACAAGGCACCGGGATCCTTCGATGAGCGTGCCGCCGCCTTTGACCAGAGCGCCAGTGATGCGTTGGCTAGCGTCGACACTGATGCCCTGTTGGCTCTCGATGTCGACCTGGCCGCCGCATTGCAGGTCGCCGGACGCGCACCGTGGCAGGTAGCCGCAGCGATGGCGCAAGCCAATGACCTCGACTTGGTGGGTGCGTTGCACCACAGGGACGATCCCTACGGGGTGGCGTACTTCGTGGCTACCTGGAGTCGGGGATGAGCGTGCTCGCGGTGGTCGGACCCACCGCCGTGGGCAAGTCCGCACTCGCCTTAGCGATCGCGGAACACCTGCATGGGCAAGGCCGTGCAGCAGAGATCGTCAATGCCGATTCAATGCAGCTGTATCGCGGCATGGACATTGGCACCGCCAAAGCCTCCAGCGACGAGCAAGCCCGGGTGCCTCATCATCTGCTCGACATCTGGCCGGTCACCCAAAGTGCATCGGTGGCGCAGTACCAAGACCTCGCGCGCGCCACGATCACCCAGATCGCTGACCGAGGGGCCGTGCCGATTTTGGTCGGCGGCTCGGGGCTGTATGTGCGAGCGGTTCTGGATCACATGGAATTTCCCGGCACTGATCCGCTGATTCGACAGCGCCTCGAGGAGCAGGCGCAGCGCGACGGTGCCGCAGCCATGCACGCCCAACTGGCGGCGGTCGATCCAGCGGCGGCGGCCGCGATCTTGCCGGACAACACGCGGCGCATCGTGCGTGCCTTAGAAGTGGTGCAGTTGCGAGGGTCATTCACTGCCACCTTGCCAGCTTTTGAGTACGCCGTGCCGGCGGTGCAGATCGGTTTGCGCCGCGATCGGGCGTGCTTGGATCGCCGTGTGGATGCCCGCGCCGAGAAGATGTTTGCCGATGGCCTGCTCACTGAGGTGCGAGCCCTGGTGGCCCAGGGATTGCGCGCCGGGCCCACCGCGAGTCGGGCATTGGGTTACGCACAAGCCCTGGAGTTGCTCGATGGTGAGCGCGACCTTGCGCAGACCATTGCCGCCACCCAGCAGGCCACTCGCCGATTTGTACGACGACAAGAGTCCTGGTTCGGTCGCGACCCACGCGTGCAGTGGCTGGATGCTGATGCCCTGAGCACCGACGATCTCGCCGCGCGCGCGTTGGATCACTATGTCGCTGGCGCCTCTACGATGAACCAGTGAAGTCGGCCGACATTGCGCAGTGCACGGTGCTCACCGGTCACGGCACCCGCAACGACTTTGTTCTCATTCTTGGGCCCGATGCCAGCACCGCACCGGCGTCGTTGAGTGCGGCGCAGGTGTCCGCCTTGTGTTCACACGAGGCCGGATTGGGTGTCGACGGCGGGGCCGCTGATGGACTTATTCGCTGTGTTCCGCCTGGTTCACAGGGTCATGACTCCTTGTGGTTCATGGATTACCGCAACGCCGACGGCTCGTTGGCGCAGATGTGTGGAAACGGTGCTCGCGTGTTCGTTCGCGCGATCCTGCAAGCCGGATTCGTCAGTGCCGATGCCACGGGCCGCCTGCGCATCGCCACGCGGGCGGGGGAGCATGCAGTGACAGTCAACGCCGATCAGACGATCACTGTCGATATGGGTGCCGCTGAGCTTCCATCGATGTCAGCGCCACCGCAGGTGTCAGTGCCCGATGGTGCTGGGCCGTGGCCAGCCACAGCAGTATTGATGCCCAATCCGCATGCGGTGGTGTTTGTCGAGAGCCTCGATCAGGCCGGTGCATTGACAACAGCGCCAACAGTGCAGCCAGCTGGCGCCTTCCCCGATGGGGTGAACACCGAATTTGTCGCCATCACCGGGGTGGATCGCCTTGCGATGCGCGTCTTTGAACGCGGTGTCGGTGAGACTTCCTCCTGTGGCACGGGAGCGTGTGCGGCCGTGGTCGCGGCGCGACTGCACACCGGTGCTGAATCACCAGCGTCGTGGAGCGTCACGGTGCCCGGCGGCGAGCTGATCGTGCGTCAGCGAGCCGACGGCATCGACCTGACCGGACCTGCGGTGATCACCAGCGAAGTTCCCGAAGCCAGAGTGGCTCAGATCTTGGCGGCGGTGACCGCGTAGTGGCCGAGTCGCATCAGCCCGAGGACGACTTCGACCCCGATGGTCAGCAACTCGATCTTGCGGAGCGCAACGCACTGCGACGCGTGGCCGGCATCTCCACCGAACTCACCGATGTCACCGAAGTTGAATACCGGCAACTGCGTCTGGAGCGCGTGGTGCTGGTGGGGGTGTGGACCGACGGATCAGCCGAACAGGCCGACAACTCGCTGGCCGAACTCGCGGCCCTAGCCGAAACCGCAGGCTCGGTGGTGCTCGAGGGTGTCGTGCAGCGCCGGCCCAAACCAGATCCGGCCACCTACATCGGTTCGGGTAAGGCACGGGAACTGCGCGACATCGTGCGCGCCACCGGCGCTGACACCGTGATCTGCGATGG
>DPWC01000194.1:0-219 GCA_003529305.1 Actinomycetota bacterium | reverse complement strand
ACCGTGATCTGCGATGGCGAGCTGACCCCCGGCCAACTCATCCAGCTCGAAGATGTGGTGAAGGTCAAAGTGGTGGATCGCACTGCACTGATCTTGGACATCTTCGCTCAGCATGCCCAAAGTGCCGAGGGCAAGGCGCAGGTCTCGTTGGCGCAGATGTCCTACATGTTGCCGCGACTGCGCGGGTGGGGTCAGTCGATGAGTCGACAAGCCGGAGGG
>DPWC01000030.1 GCA_003529305.1 Actinomycetota bacterium | reverse complement strand
TGACAATCTCTCGAGGTACTTGGCCAAGACATCCGTTTCCAGATTGACAGAGTCACCCACCCGCGCGGCCCCCAGCGTGGTGGCTCGGCGCGTTTCCGGAATCAGGCTCACCTCGAACCATGCGTCGCTGGCATCGCCATGCGCGCTCGGCCCGCCGATGGCTGCAGGGAGGTCCGACACTGCTGAGACTGTCAACGAGGTGCCATCGACAGTGATAGAGCCCTTATCAGCGATATAGCGGGCCAGGTCTGGCGGTGGCGCGATACGAATTGTCACCCAGTCGGTGTGCTCAGTCACGGAGGTGATCAGCCCAACGCCATCGACATGGCCTTGCACCAGATGGCCTGACAGTCTTTGATCTGCTCGCACGGAGCGTTCAAGGTTGACCGCATCTCCTGGCTTCAGTCCAGCCAGCGCCGTCATCGTCAAGGTCTGCCCCATCACATCGGCACTGAACTCTTCGTCGTCAAGGTCCACTACTGTCAGGCAGACACCGTTGACCGCGATGCTCGAACCATGGACCGCATCAGAGACCACCAGTGGCCCACGAATGCGCACGCGAGCAGAGTCGGCATGCGAATCCAAGGCAGCAACAGTGCCGATCTCCTCGATGATGCCGGTGAACATCAGTCTCCTGACCATGGCGCGGGCACGGGTCGGGCGGTGAGTCGAATATCTGCCCCCATTGTGACGACATCACGCAGATCCAGCGCGACGGGGCTTGGTTGACCACCGTGGGCTCCGCGAACGGTCAGGGATTCGACACAGTGCCGACCAGCACCCAGGACAATGGGCGCCACATACTGCACCACCTCATCGACCAGGCCGGCAGACAAAAAGGCTGAGATCACCGTGGGGCCACCTTCCACCAGTAGCGAGTGCACCCCTTGGTTCCACAGGTCGGCCACAACAACTTGCGGGTCGTGAGTACTCAGGTGACGAAACAATCCATCACTGCCGTGTTCGCTGGCCGGATTGGCGCCACCAGATAGGCCCCGGACCCGGGCCTCTGCCGAGACCGGACCCAGCCCCATGACGCATCGCAGCGGCGCAGTGAACTCCAGGTGTTCGTCCACATCGCGCACCGTGAGTAGCGGATCATCCGTGTTCACCGTGCCCGTGCCAACAAGGACAGCATCACTTACGGCGCGCAAACGATGTCCGTCAGATCGGGCCTCGGGTCCGGTGATCCACAGCATCTGCCCGGCCGACCCACTGACCCTGCCATCGAGTGAGCTGGCGATCTTGACGCGGACGAAGGGCCGCTCTAGCACTTGCGACACTGACCATGGATAGATCAGCTGGGCAGCCTCGCGGAGCAATACGCCGCCTTCGACCGACAAGCCAGCCGAGCTCAGCAGCTGCGCCCCGCCTGCTGAGTTCCGGCCTCGGTCGGAAGCACCGAAAACGACGCGAGCGATCCCCGCATCAATCAGCGCCTGTGTGCACGGCCCGGTGCGGCCGGTGTGCGCACACGGCTCAAGGGTGACGATTGCAGTCGCCCCGCGCGCCTTCTGCCCAGCATTGGTCAGCGCGACAACTTCAGCGTGCGCTTCGCCCGCCCGTTGATGCCAACCCTCAGCAATGACGGTGCCGTCGTCGGCAATGATCACGCAACCTACGGCGGGGTTCGGTGAGCAGGTTCCCAATCCTCGTTCGGCAATGGTCAAGGCGCGGCGCATCGCCTCAATCTCTGTTGCCGATGCCATCTCAGCAGTGTCCCATCGCTAGGGGTGCTGACAGGCGTCGTGGGCGAGTCCACGCAATTGCTCGACGACCATGTTTGGCTCGGTTGAACCAAAGACAGCCGAGCCTGCCACAAACATGTCCGCTCCTGCCTCTGCACACTGCTCAATGGTGTCTACCGCGACGCCGCCATCGACTTGTATCCAGACAGCATCAGGCCCATCGCCCACGAGTTCGCGTAGGCGGCGGACCTTGGGCAACATCTCAGCCATAAACGCTTGCCCGCCAAATCCTGGTTCCACGGTCATGATCAACACCATGTCCACCAGCGGAACTAGATCGAGGTAGTCCTCAACCGAGGTTCCGGGCTTGATGCCCATTCCTACTCGAGCACCTGCGCCGCGAATGTTTCCGATACATGAGCGCACATCAGCGGCGGCTTCCACATGAAAGGTCACGCTGCGCGCTCCGGCTTCGGCGTAGTCCACTGCCCATCGATCGGGCTCAGCGATCATGAGGTGGCAATCCAGCGGGGTACTTGTCGCTGCCGCGAGCGCGGAGACTACGGGTGCCCCAATGGTCAGATTGGGCACGAAATGGTTATCCATCACATCAACATGGATCCAGTCGGCCCCGGGAACCGACTCAATGGCCGTTTGCAGATTGGCGAAGTCGGCCGAGAGGATGCTCGGGGCGATCTGCAGAGCCACACCCTCAGCCTACTGTCGCGTCGCGACCAATCCTTGGTTTATCCGGTGCGTCGCAAGAGGGCGCAAAACATGGCATCCGTGCCATGAATGTGTGGCCACAGTTGCACCCACGGACCGGCTCCGAGTTCGGGCACATCAGGCAGAAGGGCTCGTGCATCAATGGCCTCGATGTCACTGCGCTGTTGAAGTATCGTGCTCACCACGCCAACGGTCTCGGCACGGTGCGGCGAGCAAGTCACATAACCGATGACGCCGCCGACAGCGGCAGCATCGATAGCCGCACTCAGTAACTCGCCCTGCAAGGTCACCAAGCCGGCGACATCGCGGGGCTGTCGACGCCACCGGGCCTCTGGCCGACGCCGAAGCGCCCCTAATCCGGTACACGGCGCGTCAACAAGGACCCGATCAAAGCTGCCCGGGGGCCACGACATCGACCGACCATCGCCGACGACAACTTCGTGGTGAGCCGACGCTCCGGACAAAGCCCGCCGAACAAGTTCGGCGCGATGAGGGTGCAGTTCGTTGGCCGTCAGTGTCGCGCCCACACTCTCGGCGAGCCCGGCCAACACCGAGGCCTTCCCGCCGGGGCCCGCACACAGGTCCAGCCATCGATGCGTGGGGGCGACCGCCAAAGATTCGGCCAGCGGTGCCAACGCCACGGCAAGTGTGACGAGTTGGGAACCTTCATCCTGCACCGCAGCGCGTCCCTCGCGAATCGCAGGAATCTCTGCGGGGCTACCGCCACGCAAGGTGGCTCCCCAGGGCGACCATTTCGTGGGTTCGGCTCCTTGGCGCACAAGTTCGTCTCGATCACCGCGACCAGGCCGAGCCACGATGGTGACGGCAGCACTCTGATTGTTCGACTCGAGCAGACCTTCGATGTTCCCCGGATCAGTACCCAGTGCTTCGCGCAATGCCGTCACCACCCACTCAGGATGTGACCACCGCACTGCCAGAGCAGAGTCGCGCGTCATTCCGGGCGCTGACTCAACGGCAGCAGCTATCAGTTCGTCAGGTGACTCGGCGGCCACCTTGCGCAACACTGCGTTGATCAGGCCGATCGGCCCAGCGGTCAGCACAGTCCTGGCCAAATCCACACTGGTTCCAACGGCCGCATGAGATGGCACCCGCATCTTCAGCAGTTGATGACAACCCAGCCGCAGCACCTCGATGATCCCGGAATCCAGTTCGACAATGGGGCGAGAAAGTAGCGGCGCGAGGATCTGGTCATAGAGCCCCTGCCAGCGCAAGGTGCCGTACGCCAGTTCAGTAGCGAATGCTGCATCCCGTTCGCTGATATTTCGCTCTCGCAGCAACGGCGGCAATACCAGGTTGGCGTACGCGTCATCGCGGTCAACAGCGCGGAGTAGGTCATAGGCCGCGAGCCGTGCAGGATCGATACGCACTCGAGTTGACCGCTTCGTCGAAGCCTTCTTTCGGCCGGGCGACAAAGCAGGGTCCTCGGCTGATCTCACTCGAAGACTTCTGCATCGCGCGGACGAGCTCCATTGAGCCAGTCACGCCAGTTCATTTCACGCTTGCCCGTGGGTTGCACCGTTTCGATCGACACAGCGTGCGAACCCGTGCCAACGAGGACTCCTTGCTTAGACACCCGCAGAACTCCCGGTGCCAGATCAGTCACTTCAGGCAGCCCAGTGACCGGCCCCAGCTTCAATCGCTCGCCCCGAAAAGTGGTCCAAGCCCCCGGCGCTGGTGTGCAGGATCGGATCAATCGATCTATCGCCAGCGCAGGGTCGGTCCATCGCACCTCTGCGTCGGCGACGAGAACCTTGGGCGCCAAGGTGATGCCTTCGTCAGGCTGTGGAACAGCCGTGAGGGTGCCATCTTCGATGCCATCGAGCGTTCGCACCAGTAGTTGTGCACCGCTGTCGGCCAAGCGAGTGAGCAAGTCTCCGCTGGTATCTCGCGGCCCCACCGCTTCGGTGATGACACCAAAAGTTGGCCCGGTATCCATTCCTTCCTCCAAAAGGAATGTCGTCGCTCCCGTGACTTCGTCACCAGCCCTGATGGCGTGCTGAACCGGAGCGGCACCTCGCCAAGCCGGGAGTAGCGAGAAGTGCAGATTGACCCAGCCCCAGCGCGGAATATCGAGAACAGCGCGGGGAATGAGGGCGCCGTAAGCAACGACCGGACAGCAGTCCGGAGCGATCTGCGTCAACCGCTCGACGAAGTCTGGATCTTTCGGCCGCTGCGGCTTGAGGATCTCCAGTCCATGCTCTTGGGCCAACTGGGCAACAGGACTCGACACCAATGTGCGCCCTCGGCCGGCGGGCGCATCCGGTCGCGTGATGACCGCGACCACCTCATGCCGCGAGGCCAGAAGTGCCCGCAAGGAAGCAACCGCAGGTTCAGGTGTGCCAGCGAAGACGATGCGCACTAGAAACGATTCCCCAGCATCGGATGCGGACTCACCTTGATCGCTGGCGGCTCAACGCCAAACCATTCAGACTGCCGAATCTCGCGCATCGCCAATTTGCGAGCTTCATCATCAAGTCGATCTATGAACAAGACGCCATCGAGATGATCAGTCTCGTGCTGCAGTGCGCGGGCCAAATAGCCCGTCCCCTTGACCTCTATGGCATCACCGTGCATGTCTTGCCCCCGAGCGACAACCCCATAGGCCCGCTTAACGGCGTAAAAGACATCAGGAAACGACAGGCATCCTTCGAACTCCTCCTGCTCCTCCTGGGTGAGCGACAGGTCCGGATTGATCAGGTGACCGCGATTGCCCTCACCATCGTCGTAGGTGAAGACCCGCAACTGAACCCCGATCTGCGGCGCAGCGAGTCCGCCTCCGGGTGCTTTTGTCATGGTTTCCATCAGATCTGCCACAAGGTTGTGCAATTCCTTGTCAAAAACGGTGACGGGCTCAGCCACGCTGCGCAGCACAGGATCGCCGAAGAGTCG
>DPWC01000032.1:654-5276 GCA_003529305.1 Actinomycetota bacterium | reverse complement strand
GCCTGGATGAATCCAGACACGATGGAAGTGGGGGTCGCACCGGGCTCAGGGGGGCGCACCAGCGCCACCACATTGTCACTCTCAGCCGTGGCACTGATCTGCGGTTGAACTCGAACGGGGCCCGAGGTTGGGATCGAGGCGCATCCCGCGAGCAGCGACACCGCTGCAGCGCCAGTCACTAGATGGCGACCCATCGCGATGCTGCGACGCAGCTGCGGGAAGCGTCTCAGCGTCATGACGCGCCCACTCCGGATACCGGCTCAAGTGGCAGTGGACTGCTGTGCAGGTCAGAACCGACGATGCGCGGCAGTGTTAGCCGGAAGACGGCGCCGCGTGCCGGCATCCCCCATGCCTCCAGCCATCCACCGTGCAGACGCGCATCCTCCAGCGAGATCGATAGGCCAAGGCCCGTGCCGCCTACTGTTCGCGCCCGTGAGGGATCCGAACGCCAGAAGCGATTGAAAACTAATGATGACTCACCTGGGCGCAGTCCCACGCCATGATCGCGAACCGAAACAGCAACGGCTTCGGTATCGCACCCCACAGCTACCTCGACCGGTTGCCCCTCACCATGCTCCAAGGCGTTGACCACCAAGTTGCGCACGATCCGCTCCACCCGCATGGCATCCATCTCCGCCGTGCATGCCATGTCCGGCACTGACAAGCTCACGGCAGACCCCTTGGCTGCCGCCAGTGGCGCGGTGGTCTCGAGCACTCGATCCAGAACCAGCAGCAGGTCTACCGGCTCAGCATCAAGTACCGCCTGACCAGAGTCGAATCGACTGATCTCGATGAGCTCGCCCAAGAGGGCCTCAAATCGGTCGAGCTGCTCACCAAGGAGTTCAGCGGCCCGCCGTGTGGTGGGATCTAGGCCTTCGAGGTTCTCAGCGATGACATCAGCGGCCATCCGAATCGTGGTCAACGGGGTGCGAAGCTCATGCGAGACATCGGCGACAAAGCGACGCTGCACTTTGGAGAGTGCCTCGAGCTGTCGAATCTGCTGGCGAATATTGGTCGCCATCGAGTTAAAAGCCGTTGCCAAACGGGCGAGCTCGTCTTCACCGCGGACTCGCATGCGCTCTTCAAGGTCGCCAGCGGCGAGCCGTTCGGCCACATCAGCGGCAGTTCGCACAGGGCTGAGGACGAACCGCGTTACGGCATACACCGCTAGCAGTAGCAAGCCGATCAGCAAGACACCGGCGAAGGCGATACTTCCGCGCACCAGATCCAACGACGACTTCTCCCCCGTTGTTGGGAAGAGGTAGTACAACTCGTAGGTGCCGACACTAGGAACCGTCAGTGGTGCACCCACCGCAATGCCGGGAGCCGATGAGCCATCGGTGTAGCGAATAGTGGTGAAGGTCCACGCCAGTCCTTGTTGCTGCTGGACCGAGTTGCGCAAGTCATCGGGGATCGATGCCTCATCGATATTGCCGGTGCTGCGTTCGGGGGCCGATCCCGAATTACCCGGCGCGGCCAACAACACGATGCCGTACACCGGGGGATTGCCTGCCCGAGCGGCTAGATCGCGAGCAATCTGGTCGATGAGCTGACCGCCGCCGGGGGGTTGCACCAAGTCGGAGGAATCCGCCAATTGCTGGGCGCTGCGAATACCGGTGGAGGCCTCTGAGACCACGGTCGCCACACGCGTACCCACGAGGCCGTCACGAACCCGGTTGATCAACAAAGTTCCCGCCAGCACCACGACCGTGACAGTCAACACCAAAGTCGTGCTGATCACGCGCAACTGCAGCGAGCCGAACCAGCGGCGCCGGAGTGCATCAATCGGACGCACGCGCGCTC
This sequence comes from Actinomycetota bacterium, assembly GCA_003529305.1. Classification (GTDB taxonomy): domain Bacteria; phylum Actinomycetota; class Actinomycetes; order UBA12327; family UBA12327; genus UBA12327. The sequence continues at coordinate 3,473 of DPWC01000032.1, read as the reverse complement.
GGATCATTCGGGGCCGGCCTTGTACCCCACTCCACGGACCGTGATCACGATCTTGGGCTGCTCGGGGTCCTGCTCGACTTTGGCGCGAAGTCGCTGAACATGAACATTCACCAGTCGGGTATCTGCTGCATGCTTGTAGCCCCATACCTCGGCAAGGAGGGCTTCGCGCGTGAAGACCTGATGCGGTGATCGCGCGAGGCACAACAACAAGTCGAACTCCAACGGAGTCAGCGAAATACGCTCGTTGCCGCGCGTCACGCGATGGGCGGCCACATCAATCACGACATCCCCGATATCAAGAACTTCCGGGCCGGTGGTGTCGAAGCGGCGCAGTCGGGCGCGGATGCGCGCCACGAGTTCCTTGGCCTTAAAGGGCTTCGTGATGTAGTCGTCGGCGCCAGTTTCGAGGGCGATCACCACATCAACAGTGTCGGTTCGCGCTGTCAGCATCACGATCGGCACACCCGATTCCGCGCGGATGTCATGGCAGATCTGGATGCCGTCACGCCCGGGCAGCATCACATCCAGCAGCACCACATCGGGTCGTACCTGCCGAAAGGTGTCCACCGCCTTGTCGCCATCAGAACAGAAAAACGGTTCCATACCTTCGCTGCGCAAGACGATGCCCAGCATCTCGGACAACGAGGTGTCATCGTCAACGACAAGAATTCGACCCTTCACAAGCCTATGGTCCCACTCGAGGCAAGTCCGGCTACTTCCGCCCTGCCGGGGTGGCGGCGTGGGGTGTGTCCGTCTGGGAGGCTTGCGACAGATCCATCATGCGCACCACGATCAGACCCATCACTGCGCCGATCGCCGCCGGCGCGGCCACGGTCGCTCCCGCACTTGCCGCGATCAGCGCAGCCAGCAACGCCGAACTCAGGGGCAGGCGCAAAGCGCAAGTACACCCTGCAGCCACAGCAGCCACGGCTAAGGGTGTCACTGAGGCGCCAGCCAGTTGCGCGACAACTGCGCCCGTCGTGGCCCCCAAAAAGACGGCAGGAAAGATGGGGCCACCGCGAAAACCTGACCCCAAAGCCAGAGCATGCACGAGGGCCTTGGCCGCTAGTACTAGTAGCAATGCCCCCACTGAGGTCAAGGCGAGCATGGGAGCCAGGCCGCTTTGGCCAGAGAAGAGCACCAGATCTATCGGGCCATCAATCACAGCTCGCACCAGCAACACTGCTGCCGATGTCACCACTGCTGTTACCAACAAGGCGGACAACGCACTGCCATGAGCCCAGCGGGCCACCCGGTGACCCAGCGAACGCGTGCCCACGATGCACAACGACGCTGCGAGGGCGGCAATGGCGGCCCACAGCAAGTCCATCGCCGTGACGGCCGAATAGGTTGGCAGGCCGGGTAACGACAACGAGACCACCTGCAGATCGAGCGAGCGAACCAGAATCTGCTGCACCAAGAACGACGAAGTCAGGGCGACGAAGGCCGGGATGACCAGAACCGTCGGCAGTTGGCCGACAACAGCCAACTCCAAAGCGATGAACACCGAGATCAAGGGATTACTGAAGATGGTGCCAATCGCACCGAATCCCGAGAGCGCCATCGCCGCTCGCTGCTGCTGACCTTTCTCCGGTGACGGCGAAGTCGAATCCCCCGCTGCCCCTTCTGCTGGCTCCGCTGCTGCCCCTTCTACTGGCTCGCCATGAGAAGTGCGGCGACGCGCCCCAGCGAACAGCAGGCTGGCGGCGGCCGTGCCGGCCGCCATCAACGGCGCTTCCGGACCGAGCGCAAAACCACAACAGATCGTGGCCAACGCCGCGAGGAGCACTGAGGCGATGCGATCTACTCCGATATCCAGATGAAATCCGCTCAGTGGCCCCGGACCGGTTCGCCCCGGCAGGCGCTGTGCCCCACTGACTAGCAACGCACCCACCAGGGACGCCGCGATGATCAGCCACACCGGTACCACATTGGGTGCACCCAACGCCGCTGGAAGTTCACGAAAGATCAGGTGCTGCAGCGACTCAGCGAGCCACAAGAACGCGACCGCCACCACGCAGCCCAATGCCCCCAGTCCGGCAGCGCTGGCTAAAACTCGCGGCGACGGCATGACGCCGCCGTTCGTCACGATGACTGCCTAATCAGTAGCGATAGTGCTCAGGCTTGTAGGGGCCCTCAACATCAACGCCGAGGTACTCCGCCTGCTTCTTGTTCAGCTCCGTCAAGCGCACACCCAGTGCACTCAAGTGAAGGCGCGCGACCTTCTCGTCCAACTGCTTGGGCAAGGTGTGCACACCCAGTGGGTACTTCTCGTAGCGGGTGAACAGCTCAATTTGGGCCAGCACCTGATTAGTGAAGGAGTTCGACATGACGAACGACGGGTGGCCCGTGGCATTACCCAAATTCAGCAATCGCCCTTCCGACAAGACGATGATCGTGTGTCCATCAGGGAAGGTGAACTCATCAACCTGCGGCTTGATGGTCTTGCGCACCACGCCCGGCAACCCGAATAGTCCGGCCATATCGATCTCATTGTCAAAGTGACCGATGTTGCCGACGATCGCCTGATGCTTCATCTGCGCCATGTGATCAGCAGTGAGCACATCGAAGCAGCCGGTGGCCGTCACCCAAATGTCCACCTCACCGAGGACCTCGTCCACGCGCACGACCTGGTAGCCGTCCATGGCGGCCTGCAGCGCACAGATGGGATCGATCTCGGAGATCAGCACTCGAGCTCCTTGGCCGCGCAGTGACTCTGCGCAGCCCTTGCCAACATCGCCATAACCCGCGACGAGAGCGACCTTGCCACCGATCAGCACATCCGTGGCCCGGTTGATGCCGTCGATCAGCGAGTGACG
>DPWC01000032.1:0-347 GCA_003529305.1 Actinomycetota bacterium | reverse complement strand
GTCACCGAGTCGTTGACATTGATGGCGGGGAACAACAGCTTGCCGTCGCGGAACATCTCATAGAGGCGGTGCACGCCGGTTGTGGTTTCCTCCGTGACGCCCTTGATATCAGCGGCAACGGAGGTCCACCGCTGCGGCTCGGCCGCAATGGTCGAGGCGAGCAGGCGCAAGACAACGCCGAACTCTTCGCTGTCAGCACTCGTGGGCTCGGGGACGAACCCTGCCTCTTCAAACTCCTTGCCCTTGTGCACCAGCAAAGTGGCGTCGCCACCATCATCAAGAAGCATGTTCGGGCCCGCACCATCCGGCCAGCGCAGAGCCTGCTCGGTGCACCACCAGTACTCCTC
>DPWC01000221.1:3829-7261 GCA_003529305.1 Actinomycetota bacterium | reverse complement strand
GAAGGCCTTGAGCGCCACGGTCGGTCCGAGAGCGGCACGAAGTTCCGACAAGCTCTTGGGGTAGTAGCGCCACGGCAATGTGGGGTGCAAGCCGTTGACGATGTGGAGTTCGGTCAAACCTTCGGGTGCCATGGCTTCAGCCAGCCGAACGGCCTCTTCGATGCGCATCGTGTAGGCGTCTGCATCACCAGGCTTGCGCTGGAAAGAGCAATACGCGCAGGTCGCCGAACACACATTGGTCATGTTCAGGTGACGATTGATGTTGAAGAAGACCGCATCCCCGTTCTTCTGAGTGCGACAGTGGTGCGCTAGGGAGCCAAGCCAAGCCAGATCATCGCACTCATACAAGGCCACGCCATCATCAAAACTGAGGCGTTCGCCGGCCAGCACCTTCTGCTCGAGCTCGTTCTTTAGTCCACTGTCCACGCGCTCAGCCTAGGCTCTCGCTGCGCCGAGGCGCCCTTCCCATCGAGTGAACAGGTCGTGGGTGACCCCCACCACATCGAGGACCTTGCCAGCAACGAAGTCCACGAGCTGCTGCATCTGAGTCGGTCCGTGATAGAACGCCGGATTGCACGGCAGCACCACGGCACCGGCGCGATCAAGTGTGAGCATGTGTTCCAAAGTAGAAGTGGTCAGCGGCGTCTCGCGCACACACACCACCAACGGGCGGCGCTCCTTCATCGTCACATCCGCTGAGCGCTGCAGAAGGTCTTTGCTCAATCCCATCGCGATTCCCGCCACCGCCGCCGTGCTGGCAGGCACCACGACCATGCCTTTCGCCGGATACGACCCCGAGCTCGGTCCGGCCGCAAAGTCACCATGAGCCCAGATCGCCACATCAGCTGAGGAGATGTCGCGCCCGAGCAAGACCGCAAGATCCTCGCGCCAATGGGCGTCGCGCCACGCCAAACCGGTCTCATCGAGAATCGTCAACCGCGCCGACTTGGACACCACAAGGTCCACTGCTTCACCGGCATCCAGCAGGCCATTAATCACGGCTGCGGCGTAGGGCGTGCCACTAGCTCCAGAGATCCCCACGACCCACGGCTGACGGGCAGCCTCACTCGATGCGTTCACAGGACCACTGTGCTGCATGGGCACACCGGCTCGCTACACGGGAGGTCGATCGGGCGGCCGAATAAACGGCCGATCAGGCGGCCAGTCCACGCGCTGCCAGATCCAGCACCCCAAAGACCATCAACACCAGTCCAACAGCGCCATTGACCGTGAAGAACGCACGGTTGACGCGGCTGAGGTCATCCGGTCGCACGATCGAGTGCTCGTAGGTGAAGGCGCCAGCGGTGGCCGCCACTCCTACCCACCACCACGGCGATGCGGAAACGGCCATGCCGTATCCGATGAGGGCAGCAATCGTGACCACATGCGCCGCGCGCGATGCCAACAAACTCGCCCGCAGGCCAAAGCGCGCCGGGGTGGATCGCACCCCGTTGCGACGATCGGACTCGATGTCTTGACTGGCATAAATCAGATCGAAGCCGCCGATCCAGGTGCCCACCGCCAGTGCCAACCACAGTGCCGGGCCAGGGGCTGGCCGGCTGAGCGAGCCCGTCACGGCAACCCACGCGCCGATCGGCGCTACGGCTTGCGCCACCCCCAGGATGACATGGGGCAAGTCTGTGAAGCGCTTGCCGTAGGGGTAGATCACCAGTGGTGCCACAGCGATCGGTGCCAACGCCAGGCACAGCGGATCAAGTGCCGCAGCCGCCACAAGAAACACCGCCACCGAAACACCAGCTCCGATCGCTGCCGTGCGTAGCGACACTGCGCCGGTGACGAGTTCTCGACCTGCAGTGCGCGGATTGGCTGCGTCGATGCGTCGATCGATGATGCGGTTGGCCGCCATGGCAAAGGTGCGTGCCCCCACCATTGCGACGACGATCAACGAAAGGTCCGGCCACAGCACCCGGTCGCCGATGGCGTCCATCGCTGAGAGCGCTGCTAGCAGGGCGAACGGCAAGGCAAAGACGCTGTGCTCAATCGTGACTAGTTTGAGAAATGACCGCACCGGCCGTGATGAGGTCTGCACGCTCAACGCGGTGCTCCGAAGACCTCGCCGATGCCGTACTCGCGCCAGCGACGCGTCACCATCTGAACCACAGCTTCGTCTTGCTGGACCACTTCAGGCCACGAGCGCGTGTATCCCTCGTCGGCTCGCTTGGCGGTGGCGTCGATCCCCATCTTGCCGCCCCAGAACTGTTGATACGAACTGTGATCGAGGTGGTCGACCGGACCGGTTGTGTGCAGAACATCGCGGTCATAGTCGACATTGCCGAGTACCTGCCAGGCGACTTCGGCGTAGTTGTGGACATCGACGGTCTTGTCGACGATGAGAATCAGTTTGGTTAATGACATCAACCCGGCGCCCCACAGGCCATTCATCACCTTCATCGCCTGCTTGGGGTACTGCTTGTCAATCGAAACGATCGCGCAGTTATGGAACACCCCGACCTCGGGCAGGTGGTAGTCCACGATCTCGGGGTTCGTCAGACGCAACAACGGCAAGAAGATGCGCTCGGTGGCATACCCAATGGGGCCGTCTTCTTGGGGTGGCTGCCCCACCACGATGCTCTGGAACACCGGATTCGCCGTCATTGTCATCGTGTCAACGGTCATGAACGGAAAAGGTTCCTGCGGCGTGTAGTAGCCCGTGTGGTCACCGAACGGACCTTCGGGAAGCCGGGCCCCCGGTTCAATCCACCCCTCAAGAACGATCTGCGCAGATGCTGGCACCTGCAACGGCACGCTGACACAGTCGACGAGTTCAATGCGCTCACCGGCTAGGAACCCCGCGAAGAGGTACTCATCGATCTCCGAAGGCAACGGTGCGCTAGCCGAATAGGTCACTGCTGGTGGACACCCGAAGGCGATCGCGACCGGCAGTCGTTGACCCAATCGTTCCGCCACAGCGTGGTGGGCGTTGCTGTCCTTATGAATCTGCCAGTGCAAACCCATGGTGTTGCGGCCGTGCTTTTGCAACCGGTACATCCCCAGATTGCGATCGCCGGTTTCCGGATGTTTGGTGTGCGTCAACCCGAGGTTGAGAAAGACGCCCGCGTCATCTGGCCACTGACGAATTCCCGGAAGTAGGTCAAGATTGACATCACTGCCCTTGAGCACGGTGTGCTGCACAGCGGCACGGGAAACCTGTTTTGGTGGGGCGCTGCGCAACTGCAGAACCTTGCCCAACGCCTCCTTCAGCCCACCCACACCCTGCGGGAGCTCGGGAACCAGCAATTCGGCGATCCGGGCACCGATCTGATCGAGGTCGTGAACCCCGAGTGCACGCGCCATGCGTTCACGAGTGCCAAAGACATTGATCGCCAAGGGAATGCTCGAGCCATTGACGGCTTCAAACAGCAGAGCCGGGCCACCAGAAGCCACGACACGGGAAACGATTTCGGCGACCTC
>DPWC01000221.1:0-3491 GCA_003529305.1 Actinomycetota bacterium | reverse complement strand
AGGAACGAGGGCAGGTCGCGGTCGCTCACCTCGCCATCATCGCAGGTGGCTCTTAGGCTGGCAGCGTGGTGCGGGTGCTGATCTATGCCCTCCCGATCATCCTCGGGGTCTGGGCGATTGTTGATTGCGCCCAGACTCCTGCCACAGCAGTCCGCGGCATTCCCCGCGCACTGTGGGTGGTGGTCATCGCCTTCATGCCGATGGCAGGCCCGCTGCTGTGGCTCACTGTGGGGCGCACACGCGGTCGAGGGTCAGTTCGCCCCGCCCCGCGTCGGCCCGTTGCGCCCGATGATGACCCGGATTTCCTCCGCGGCCTTGGGTGAGAGTGATCAGGACAGGCCGGAGTAGGAATGCAGTCCGGGAATCCACAAGTTCACGCCAACGAAGTTGAACATCAACGCGGCATAGCCGACCAATGCAATGGTCGCTGAGCGACGACCCCGCCACCCGATGGTCACGCGGGCGTGGAGGTACCCCGCGTAGATCACCCAGGTGATGAAAGCCCAGGTCTCCTTGGGGTCCCACCCCCAATACCGACCCCATGCACTCTCCGCCCAGATCGCACCAGCGATCACCGCGAAGGTCCACAGCGGAAAGACGAAGGCCACGAGGCGGTAGCCCAATGTGTCCAGCGACTGCACCGACGGAATACGGGCCAAGAAGCCAGTGGTCGAGGTCGTGCCGCGACTTTCCGCGCGCTCCTTGAGTAGGTACAGCACACTGACAATCGCTGAAGTGGTGAAGATTCCGAAGGCGATGACCGCGGCGGTGACATGGATCGCCAACCAGTACGACCGCAGGGCGGGCACCAGTTGGCCGGCCTCGACATACAGCACCGTCACGGCCAATCCCAGCGACAGCAGAACTGGGACCACGATGAACAACGCCATCCACCGCAGATCAAGGCGCCGAGAGAGCACCAGATAGACCACGACTACGGCCAACGAGGCAGTCAAGGTGAACTCGTACATGTTGCCCCACGGCACCCGACCCGCAGCAACCGCGCGCAGTAGGACGCCGATGGCCTGTAAGCCAGCGCCGGAGATCAACAGGGCTAGGCCGATGCCGCCTGACTTGGTGCGGTTCTGCTCCGTGGCACTGTCATCGGCCACCGTTGTTGACTCGGCGTCGGGCGCCACTGGCGCCCCGGCACCAACCAGTACTTCGGTGGCACGAGCCCGGCCGCGCACCCCTGAGACGGCCAAGTCCCAGGCCAGCGCGAGCATCGACAGCGTGTAAACGAACATCGCTGCATAGACAAACTGATTGCTCAAGGCTGCTGCCGACTCTTGCGTCATGACTGCTCCTGCTCCTTCTGTGCAGCGGGCACGACACCTGCATCGCGCTCGGACGCAGCGCGCAAAATTCCGGCCAGCTCTTCGACCTGTTCGCTCACGCTGATGCCTTCCGACCGCGTCAACCCTGCAACCTCCGCCACGGTAGTACCGTCCGGCTGCCTCGTCACTCGCACCCACAGCCGACGGCGATGAACAAACAGCGAGAGCACTAAGCCTGTGACACAGATCGCAGCAAAAAGCAGAACTGGCCCGGCTCCCGGATCGCGTGCAACCGACAAGGTGGCGTACTGCGCGACACCATCAAAGGTGATGCTTCCGCGGCCCTGGGGCAGCACCCAGGTTTGTCCCGGAGCCAATGCCTTGATCCCCAGTTCTTTCAGAGAGCGAGTGTCCAGCGCAAACACTGACTGCGGCTTGGCGGAGTTCAGACCAAGATCGCCAGTCCATGCCGACATGAATAGGCCGGGAGTGACCGCTGCTGGGAACAGTGAGATGGGTCCGCGCTCTGGATCGATCCGTGTGGTCGGCAAGAAGATGGCCTGGAATCCGAGTTGGTCGGGGCGGGCATCCGGTGACTTGATTACCCCTGTTGAGGTGAAGTTTCCATCGCGCGGCAAGAAGGCCACACTGTCGCGGAGAACGACCCGACCTTCACCATCGCGCACCGTCACCTTCGGCGCATATCCCCAGCCCACCAAGTAGATCCGGGCCCCGCCGAGAGACAACGGCTCGTTGACTTTCAACCGACGGGTCTGCAGGGGCGCAGATACACCATCGCGCACTACGACATCAGCCAGAAACTCTCGTGGCGCACCTCGCTGCTTGCCCTTGGTTTCAAAGGACACCGAGAAGTTGGTCAGCGAGAGCGTGAAGGGTTTGAGATCTGACGGTGTGAACAGTCGTCCCGGTTTGAAAGTGTCGTACTGCGTCAACGCATTAGAAAAACCAGTTCCTTCACGCACCAGAACATTGCCCCGGTAGCCAAACAGACTTCCCGCTGCTACCGCGAGCAAGATGCCGATCAGGGCTGCATGAAAAATCAGATTGCCGGTTTCGCGCAGGTAACCCTTTTCAGCAGCCACTGCATCGCGCGTACGCACCACGCGGTATCCCCACGACCGCAGCTGCTGCTCGGCGCGATCTAGCGCCGCGGGCTCCGATATCTGCGTCACCACAGATGTGTGATCGGGTAGGCGCGACAACCGCGCCGGTGTTGACGCCGGGGGTCGCCGAAGAGCCCGAGCATGCTCCACAGTGCGTGGAATCACGCAACCAATCAACGAGATAAACAGCAACAGATAGACGGCGGCGAACCACGGTGAGGTGTAGACATCAAAGAGCCCCAGCAGATCCATCCAGCGCGCAACTGTGGGGTTCTGCTGGGAAAACTGCAGAACCTTGGCCTCGTTGATGCCGCGTTGCGGCACTAACGAACCTGGCACCGCTGCCAGCGCCAGCAGCAGCAGCAGAATCAGCGCCACCCGCATTGATGTCAGTTGCCGCCACGACCATCGGAGCCATCCCCTCAGGCCCATGCGAATTGCCGTCGTCCCACTCGGCTGCCCCTCACCATCACTCGCAAGGAGGCCATCAGGGGCGAAGGGGTTTTCGCGGTCCATGGGTGGCATCGCGCTACACCACCGGAGCAAACGACGACACCCAACCAACCAACGACTGCGACGCGCTTCGCCACAGTCCCGTGATCAGCAGAACACCAAGCACTACGAGCATCGCTCCACCGACTCGGGTCACCCACGAGGAGTGTTCGCGTACCCAACCAAAGGCCACCATCGCGCGGCCGTAGGCCAGACCCGCTACAAGGAACGGCACTCCCAGGCCCACGCAGTACACCGCTGAGAGCAGCGCACCGCGCAGTGCACTGGCACTGGTCAGACTCAACGCCTGCACTGCCGCCAAAGTTGGGCCGATACATGGCGTCCACCCGATCGCGAAGACCACACCGAGCAGCGGCGCACTCGCCACACCTGCTTTGGCATTCATCGGCGCCCGCCACTGTCGCTGCAAGGCGGGAATCGCGCCGAGGAATGCCAGACCCAACAGCACGGTCAGGCACCCCAGCACGATGTCAAGGGGTCGTGCCCACCGCTGCAACTGCGCGCCCAACCCACCAAAGGCCAGGCCGTAACTCACAAACACCGCCGTGAATCCGGCGATGAAGAGCAGGGTTCCCCA
>DPWC01000231.1 GCA_003529305.1 Actinomycetota bacterium | reverse complement strand
CTCGTCGTTGCCTCGATGTGGATTATCGGCGGACTCGGCCGATCCTTGCGCATGGTGTGGCCAGCCTATGTCGCGATCACAGCGTTGGCGATCGGAGCAGCGACTAGTTGGGGAGTTCCTTATCCAGCTATCGTCGCTGGGTCAGCTTTGGCATTGTGTTTTGCTTCTTTAGCCATGACTCCGTCGGTGATGGCTGAACGGGAAATAGGCGTAGGAGTTCTCACGCTGATCATCGTCTTAAGCTGCGCAATTGCTATCTGCGGATCTTTTTGGCGATCAAGACTGCTTTACCAGCAAGGAACGCTTTCCAGCGCTTCCACAGCCGTGGACCTTCCTGCTCTGCGCCAGGTAAGCGTCACAAGCGGGACTGCCGTGTACTTGCAAGAGGCAGAAAGATGCATCAGGTTGTACCCGGCCCGAAAGGTTTCAGTGGTTCCTGATTCCGCTGGGCTCGCGCCTCTACTGAGATTCCACCAGGCATTCAGCCTTGACTGGTGGTGGGTGTGGGAGCGAACCCCAGCCGCGGAAAGCGCCCTCCGGGCTGATGTTGATCGGTTGAACACGGAAGGGAATTTCTTGGTTTTGCAACAAACATATCCTTTGATAGGTAGAACCCTTGCAGATCAAGTGGGAGTACGACGCGGTGCATGGAGGGAAGTAGCAGGTGAGTACTACTGGCAAGAGTCTCGGAGTCGCCTGTTGCACGGAAGTGGCGCCCCTTCCTATTACCTTCCCTCTGACGGAGAACTCTTGAAACATCTCGACGGAAAACGGATTCGTTGCGGTCCCTTCATCGGCATCTGGAATGTGAGATAGGAATTCTTTGTGCTTCGATACTCTGCTAGATCTCTCGCGAAGGCTGCCTTCCAAGCCTTTGGTCTGGACCTGCGGAAGTACCCAGCGCGCGACCTTGAACTCACATTGCAGATGCTTTGCGCAAGCCACAAGATCGATGTTGTGGTTGATGTTGGTGCCAATATCGGCCAATTCGCAATGTCCATGCGCGCTGTCGGGTATTCGGGACGCATAGTCAGTTTTGAGCCCATGAAAAGAGCCTTTGATCAGTTATCACGACGAACGAGTGCTGACCCAGCATGGGAGGCACGATGCCTTGCTCTAGGTGATGCTGCTAGTACGACATTGATCAATGTTTCGGCCAACAGCTGGAGCTCGTCACTCCTTCCTATAGGGATGCGGCACCTGCAATCAGCCCCGGAATCTGTCACGGTTGGGGAAGAGAAGGTTCATGTTGCAAGATTTGACTCGCAATTTGACGCGGAAGATGGCCGAGTCTTGCTCAAAATTGACACTCAAGGATATGAGTCCCAGGTTCTTGATGGGCTAGGAAGTATGAGCAAGCAAGTAAGAGTTCTCTCCGTCGAGATGTCTCTTGTCGAGCTCTACTCCGGACAAATGCTCTTTCACGAACTGCTTACGAAGATTGAAAACCTCGGGTTTCGACTCTGGTGGATTGAACCGGAATTTGTGGATCGGAATACCCGACAGATGCTCCAAGTCAATGGAGTCTTCGTCAGGCCGGATTAGATGTTTTTTGGGTCGCGCACCTATTTACACGAAGTCGGCGGGCAGATCGCCGCTTGGCCCTTGCCCTCTTGGATCAGAGTGGCACGGGAGAATCTCTGGATCATTCGATCCCGGCCTAATTGACGTTCCTCAGTGGGGTAGCCGATAGTGCTAAATCCGCCACCCTTAAGTATCGCAGTGACAAACGGCGTCGGCACAGCGAAAGCGCCAGCAGGACCTTCCACCATCCAACCCCCTACATACTCAACGCGCAGGCCACGCTCCCTGCCAAAGTCCACCTGCGTTGGCGCTGTGAGCCAGGGCCCCAACCAGCCGATCTCTGCCTTTGGATCGCCGGCGTATCTGGCGTAGAGGAGATTGACTCTCAGAGGGCAAAAAATGATCAGGAGAGAGACAACGACAATCGATGAGACAAGTGCGAGGAATTTCGCCGTTTCTGGTCGCCCTGTCCCCATGGTTGTAGGTGGACCGGGGGGACCTACGGGGGGTGGCTGGGTGATAAGGGAGTTGAGGGCAATGGCTCCGCCCGCCACGAAAAGGGGAATGGTTGGAAACAAGTACCGATATTCGAAGATCACAAATGCAGGAGGAATCAACAATGCGAATCCACTCAATGTGAGAAACAGGGCTTCCCAGCCGCCCTGTTTGCGGCGGCGGATGAACGCGATGATCGAGGTAACGAGGCAGGTGAGTAGGAAAGGTCCTGGAACATAGAAGAACTGCTGGTATGCCCGGAGCCACTGCGCGGCACTTCTGTTGACGGAGGGTTGGACTGGATTGCCTTGTATGTCGTTGTGGTTGACGGCGATAGTGGCTACAGGATCGGCAACACGGGTGGGAAATTCCCAGGGATCGATTGGGGCACTCGTCTTATAAATCGGATGACCGGGGGCAAAATAATGCACAAAATCCTGCATGACGAATCGCGTATATGTCAGTGGTTGCGCCCGAATCACCTTCAGAGCAAAAGTGCGGGCCAATCGATCATTGGTCGCCACTTCGCCATCTAGTTGACGGAAGTTTCCCTTGGGATCCCAGAGGTAGAAATTCGCGTTCGGCCTCTGATCTGGTGGCCGTGAGTCACAGAGGAGTTGTTCACGAGGCGATAGATCGACCACTCTGCAGTCAGCAAAATTGATCACTTTCGCGTAGAGGAAGCGTCCGAAAGCATCCTTGGCACCGAACGATCCGTAGGCCTGCGAGAATCCAACGACATAGATCATGGAAGGCACGATGAAGCCAAGGGCGAACGTCGCGACCATGATGCGAGGACTTCGGCGAACGACCAGGTAAAGCGCGGCTAATGCGACCAAAGAGATAGCTACGCTTCGTGTCAGTACCGCACCCGATAGCAGGATTCCTGCAACTCCGGCAGTACGCCAAGTTGGGGCGGGTCTGATGAGCAGCAAACAAGCCCCTACGACGAGGGCCGTGAACATTGCTTCGGTCATGATCTGTGACTCAAGTTGCAGGATGTAGGCATCGAGAAGAATCGGCGCCGCGCCTAGAGCGGCAAGCCAGCGGCGAACCCCTCGACGGTAGAGGGCGACATAGATGGCGCAAGCCATCAGGGCGCCCAAGAGGTGTTGCACCGTGACAACGAGTGACAGGTCGCCGAAATGTGAAAGAGCTCTGAGCGCAGCCGGATACATGAACGGGCGTTCCGGGAGTGGCGCCCCGCGCTGAGCAGATGCGATGTAAAAGTACGAGTCCCCGTAGAACATCAGTGCACTCCGGTAGGCAACGAGACAGAGAAGGCGCAATGCCACGCCGGCAAGGAGTAGTGCGATGAAGAATCGATGTTCCTTCAAAGTTCTCGTCAAAGTACCCATATGGGTGCTGCCTCCATCTATGCTTGAAACATCGTAGACGGCCAGCGCACGAAAAAAATCCTGGTGTTCAAGTTCAAGGCTGGACTGGAGGACCGCTGGTGATGTCCTCACGAGGCGGACGGGCTCTACAAGTCGGAATAAGCGCAGTCCTCTGGATTGCTGCTGGCTGCGCTCTGCGGGAACAGCTGCTGGTTGGTTATGGACGCGCGAGTTGGCAGATTAGTGAATGGCTGATTAGTTACAGGGGCGGCTTCGTCCGTCGTGGATTCTGGGGAGAGATTTTTTGGCAGGTTCACGACCGGTGGGGAGTGCCGGTTTACATAACGCTTATCGCTGTTTCCCTGAGTTGTGCTGCCGCACTTATCGCAGTATTTGTGACAGGACTTCTGCGCGCAGGAGTCCCCCTTGTTCTTGCACCCATGCCGTTCTTTCTCGGGTTTCCATTTCTATCCAACGAGTGGTTGCGCAAAGACACCTTGCTCGTGTTGCTTCTAATCGCGTGCCTGGTGACCATGCGCGGTCGATTGTCATGGCAGCGGATAGTGCTGCTCAATGTGCTGTGCATCGTAGGAATTCTCACGCACGAGATGTTCATATTCGTGGGAGTCATTCCCATCGTGGCGTTGGCGGTGAGCAAGCTTCGCAGCGATGATCTGCGCATCAGTCAGTCAATAGTCCGAGTAGGTACTCTGTGGTCGCCAACATTCCTGACCACCGCCGCTGTCGTCGTAAACAAGGGATCGAGCGTTCAGGCAGAAGCGATTTGGCGGTCGTGGCGGGCGGTACCGTTGCCTGACGATGGCTTTGTGCCACCTGTGCTGCCGGGGAGTGGTCCGCAAGCCGCCGTAGAGAGCTTGACATGGACTGTGTCTCGGGGCTTTGACATCACTAAGGGGTCACTAAAGGTCGTTAGCTATCACATTCCAGCACTCCTCGCTTGGCCACTGACCATCATGATTGTGGTGATTGTCTCGGTTGCCTTAGTAGCAGCAGCGCGAAGATCGGTGAGGGCAGAGCTCAACTCGCCCAAGGCAATGCCTTGGGAAATCTCGCAGATCGCCTGTGCCTACCTTCTCGGATTGGCAAGCTTGCTTCCGCTGTTCGTCATTGGCGTGGACTACGGACGATGGATTTTCATGTGGGTTGCCCTAAGTACTGCAATCCTGCTTTTTGCCGAGAAGCAGCCGACTTCGCTTTTGCTTAATGGGGCAATGAAGAGCGTGCACACATGGTTGGCGCAGCGGAATCATCTCGGCCGCGCCGTCGCCGTGATGAACCAATACTTTCAGTGGGCCGTCCGGCGCCCGCTTCTTTGGGTTCTTCTGGCACCGCTGATGGCTGTGCCTCCTGCCTACTGGCAGGCGTATGTCCAAATCACCCCTGTGGCAACAATCTGGCGCACTTTCATGGGTTAGTTGACCGACGCACGGAAAATATCAACCACCCCACACAGTTGCTGACGGCAATGGCCACCGCTGAGGCAACCACCGGTCCGATAGCGCCCCAGCGTGCTGCAAGCGCGATGGACAGTGGAATGTTGATGATCACCTGTCCGATGACCAGCCCGGCTTGAATGCGTAGTCCTTGTGGATCTGTCAGCACCATGCCCGTGGGGATCCACATGGCAACCAGGAGTAGCAGTGCGGCGAACGACCAGAACAGTTGCCACGGCACCTCAACAGCATCGCGCGCCATGAATCTCACTAGTAGAGGACCAATCAGGATCATCGCAGCTGAGAGCAGCAGTCCGACTCCGGCAAAGCCTGCGGTAGTGCGGGCCACATCACCACTGGTGACCGCGCCCACAGTGCGCCGACGAGCAAAGACCGGCCACAGGCTTCCACCTGAGGCGGCGATCAGGGAATTCAGCGGGCCGAACAGAGCAAAGACCAAGGAGTACTGCGCTACCGCGTTCAGCGTCGAAGCGTGACTCAAGATGATGCGGTCGGCCTGCCACGCCACCGGTTCGGCGAGGGCGATGATGAGCATCGGTACCGCGTATAAAGCGATGGTGGGAGACTGCGGCGGCGCATTTTGTGCGGGTGCAGTCGAAGGATTCAGGCTCTGCAGTGATCGACGGGCTAATGCCCAACTGGCGGCGGCGACAACGAAAGTTCCCAAGAATGGTCCAGCAACAAATACCCAGAATGGAGCAGAGGTACTCGCCGCCGCTGCGACCACGAGCAAGGCCGTGAGCGCTTGCAGTGACTGCAGGGAAACGGCGAGATGATTTCGGCCCAGACCCTGCAGAACTCGCGCTCCCAGAGACAGTGGGAGGCCAGCGCCAAAGAAGGTGAACCCGACAGCCGCCGCAATCTCCACGGAACTGTTGGCGCTGACTCCTAAAACCAGGTGCCAGATGCCGAATGCTGCCAAGAGCCAGGCAGCGATGGCGATACCGACGCCGACTCCCACCAGGATGCGCTGACTTCTTCGAAGCACCGCTGCGGTGTCCACGGGGTCACTGGTGGCGTGCCGCGCTACAGCATCAGTGACGGCCGCGCCTAGACCGAGATCAAGAAACGGAACCAGTGAGGCCAGGCCAACGATGAGGGCATAGGAGGCGTAGCCATCGCTGCCGAGGGCATCGATCACCACGCGGGTGACCAAGAGGCCGGCTACCGCGATGACTGGCAGCGTGATGGCGCGAGCAGTAAATGATTTCGCCGCCCCGCTCAGCAGGGCAGCGGCACCCTGATCATCAGTGGATGGCATGTCATCGCCCACCAGATGATCCGCGCTTAGCGCGGCATCCTGCGCAGAAGTGGCGAGGGCATCACCTTCAGGGCTGCGGCCACCGCTCCGACCTGTGCCGGGCTGTACACGATGGATCTCTTGCGGCGCACTGCGTTGATCGTGTCGCGCGCGACTTCGTCCGCGCTGACGGCAAAAGGCGCCTCTTGGAGTCCCTCGGTCATGCGCGTGCGGACAAACCCAGGCCGCACCAGCACTACATCAACTCCTTGCTCGCGCCCCATTTCGATCAGCCCTTGGGCAAAGGCATCAAGGGCTGCCTTGCCAGCGCCATAAATGAAGTTGGCGCGTCGTGGTCGAACCGCCGCAATGCTGCTGATCACCACAAGTGTGCCGTGACCCTGAGCCGCTAGGCGGTGAAACACCCGAAGGCACAGAGCTGCGGTGTCAGAGCCATTGAGTTTGAGGATGTGTGCGGCTGCATCGGGATTGCGTTCGTCGGCGGACTGCTCGCCCAAGGCGCCAACGGCCACCACGGCGACATCGATGTCACCGTTGTCAAAGGCCGCGCTGACAGCGGCATCTTGGGATGAGGCAAGTTCCACATCCATGACCGCGGTAGCAACAGAGTCTCGCGGCACACTCAGAGCTGCCGCGGAGGTCTCCAACGCCGATGCCGTGCGACCGGCGAGCACCACTCGTTGTAGACGGGCAGGATCGAAAGCGCGCACGATGGCCAGTCCGATATCGCTGGTGCCGCCGAGCAGCAGCACCGATTGCGGATTCCCCAAAGCATCGATCATGGCTGCAGTCTCCTGAACTGGTCTGAGACGAAGACCCCGTGGGGGTCCATGTCGTCCCGCACGGCGCGCCATTCGGCAAGCCTGGGATACATGGCAGGCAGCCACCTCGGTCGCAGCCGCGAATC
>DPWC01000141.1:3737-5421 GCA_003529305.1 Actinomycetota bacterium | reverse complement strand
CGAAGTCGCCGAACTGGGCTTCCCACATCACGAGGGCGTCGGGACGCGCGACGCCATAGCCATACTCAAAGCCCAAAGCGGCGTACTCGCTGAGGAGCGAGTCGTAGACATACAGTTTCGATCCGCCGGAATACAGCGTCTTCAGCGGCTTGTACGCGTGACCGTCTTGGTTGTCCATGATGACGGCGTGCCGTTGTCCAAAGGTTCCGCGCCGACTGTCTTGGCCAGCAAGGCGCACCGAGCGACCTTCAGTGAGCAAGGTGCCCATCGCCAGCATCTCGCCGAGTGCCCAGTCGATGGTGCCGTCGGTGAGCATCTGAGCTCGGCGCTGCAATTGCGGTGCCAATCGCGGGTGCACATGAAAGCCGTCAGGCAGGTGAGTTTGCGTGTCCACAACACGCTGCAAAACGGATCGATCGACGGCGCTGGCCACGGGTGCAGCGGGCTGGCGCACCCGGGCTTCGGTGTGGCTGATCCGCTGACTCTGTGCCGCCTGCACCTCGGCATGGGCGCTGTCCAAAATGGATTGGAATTCTTTGAGCGCGGCCTCGGCCTCGTCGACGCTGATGTCGCCGCGACTGACCAAGTCCTCGGTATAGCGCTTTCGCACGGATCGCTTGGCGTCGATTCGCTCGTACATCAGTGGCTGAGTTAGCGACGGATCGTCGGCCTCATTGTGGCCACGGAGGCGATAACAGAGCATGTCGATGACGACATCCTTGTGGAACGCTTGCCGGAACTCGAAGGCCATGCGCGCGACATGGACGACGGCTTCTGGGTCGTCGCCATTGACATGGAACACCGGCGCCTGCACCATCCGGGCCACATCAGTGGCATACACGGAGGATCGTGAGTGCTCAGGTGCCGTGGTGAATCCGACTTGGTTGTTCACGATGACATGCACGGTGCCGCCAGTGCGATAACCACGAAGCTGCGACAGGTTCAAAGTCTCAGCGACGACTCCCTGTCCGGCGAACGCCGCATCGCCGTGCATCAGCAGCGGGAGCACCGTGAAGGCGCCGTCACCCTTGTCCAGCACATCTTGTTTGGCTCGGACAACTCCTTGCAGCACCGGGTTGACAGCTTCTAGATGCGAGGGGTTGGCGGCCAAGTACACCGCGCAGGTCGCACCGGAGTCCGCCGTGAAGGTGCCTTCGGCACCCAGGTGGTACTTGACATCCCCGGAGCCCTGTACGGATCCGGGCATAACCGTGCCCTCGAACTCGCGGAAGATCTGGCTGTACGACTTGCCGGCGATTGTTGCCAGCACATTGAGCCGTCCGCGGTGCGGCATTCCGATGCACACCTCATCAAGACCGGCATCAGCGGCGGATGACAACACGGCATCAAGCAGTGGAATGACAGATTCGCCGCCTTCGAGGGAGAAGCGCTTCTGTCCGATGTACTTCGTTTGCAGGAAGGCTTCGAAGGCCTCTGCAGAATTCAGTCGACTCAGGATGCGCAGCTGCTCGGCGCGCTCGGGCTTGCTGTGGGGTCGTTCGATGCGCTCTTGAATCCACTGACGCTGTTCGCGGTCTTGGATTTGCATGTATTCAATGCCCAGAGTGCGGCAGTAGGAGTCGCGCAGTTGGTCGAGCACCTCACGCAAAGTGGCGATCGGCTTGCCGCCGAAGCCACCGGTGGCGAATTCGCGATCCAGATCCCACACCGTCAGACCGTGGGC
>DPWC01000141.1:0-3374 GCA_003529305.1 Actinomycetota bacterium | reverse complement strand
ATGAGATGGCCGCGTACGCGGTACGCATGGATGAGCTCTTGCACCCGAGCTGACTTGTCAATGTCATCGTCGTGCGATGCCGTGATGTCGCTTTGCCAACGGTACGGCTCATAAGGGATCTGCAACGAGGCGAACACATCGTCGTAGAAACCGCTCTCGCCCTTCAGCAGGGCGCTGACCAAGCGCAGGAAATCACCGGATTGGGCACCTTGAATGATGCGGTGGTCGTAAGTAGAGGTCAGCGTCAAGACCTTGCCGATTGCCATCCGCGCGAGCGTCTCTGCGGATGACCCTTGGAATTCGGCGGGGTACTCCATGGCGCCGACACCGATGATCGCGCCTTGTCCTTGCATGAGTCGGGGAACGGAGTGGACTGTGCCGATGGTTCCGGGGTTGGTCAGTGAAACCGTGGTGCCAGCGAAGTCGTCAACGCCGAGCGTGCCGGCCCGCGCGCGCCGGACCACATCTTCATAGGCCGACCAGAAAGTGGCGAAGTCCATTGCCTCGGCGTTCTTCACCGAGGGGACCAGCAGTTGACGCGTGCCGTCGGGCTTGGTGAGGTCGATGGCCAGGCCGAGATTGACCGAGGTGCTACGCACCACTGCCGGCTTACCGTCGCTGGTGGTGAAGGAGCTGTTCATTTCCGGCATGGCCCGCAAGGCCTGAACAACGGCATAGGCGATCAGATGAGTGAAGGAGACTTTGCCGCCACGACCCCGGGCCAATTGTTGATTGATGACGAGGCGGTTCTCCATCAACAGTGTCGCCGGAACGGTGCGCACACTCGTCGCGGTGGGAACCGCTAGGGAAGCCTCCATATTGGTCACGACGCGCGCTGCCGGCCCACGCAAGACCTCGGCACCGGCCGTGGTCGCAGAGGTGGGGCTGGCACCCCCAGTGGATGCGGGGGCAGGGACAGGAGCTGGCGCGGGAGCCGATGCAGGCATCGGTGCAGAAGCCGATGCAGCAGTTGGCGCGGGCGTCGATGGGGTAGCCGATGCGGGCGTCGAAGCGGGCGTCGATGCGGGAGCAGGTGTGGGTGTTGGTGTCGCACTAGCCGGTGGTGTCACGGTTGTTGGCACGGTTCCCGTGGTGGTTTCCGCCGCGTAGTCGGCAAAGAAATCCCACCAGGCTGGATCTACGGAGTCCTTGTCGCGTAGGTACTGCTGGTACATCTCATCAACGAGCCACTGATTGGCTCCAAAGGCGGTCGCGGGGCGAGGTTGGGACTCGGCGGTCACGGGCGGCGCGGCCTCTCACAGGGGTCGAGCAGTACTCACTCAGCCTAACGGCGTCCCTAGTCGTCGCTCGGTGGACCCCAATACGGCTTCATTCGTGCATCGTCATCCCAGCCGGGCACGATGCGCAGCACCCGGCGGTCGGCCCGGACGATCTCGTCCTGATGGGCGCGGACCGCGTCGAAGTCGTCGGTGGCATGCAGGAAGCGCCCCGTGAATGCATCCCACTCTCCTTGGGCGCAGGCCACGACCAGATCGCAGATTCGCTCCACGGGAGTCCAGCCACCGGGCGGCGCCTGGGGCGCATCGTTCGCGGAGGTGAGGACAAGGCCGGGTGACAAGTCGATGGCGTGCACTCCCGTGCCTTTAAGTTGCGAGGCCAATTGATCGGTGAGGCGGAACAAACCGGACTTGCTCACGGGGTACGCACCGTCAGTCATGGAGAGCGCTGCGGCCCCCGCCAGCGAATTCATCGCCAGTACATAGCCTTCGCCGCGCTGCACCATGGCTGGCAGTGCGTAGCGCGCGAACAGATAGGGACCGAAAAGATTGGTCTCTACGCGGGACCACCAATCGGCGGGGTCAGATTCCCAAAGTTTCGTGCCATCCCACGATGCAGAACGAGCAGCGTTGTTGACGAGCAAAAACAGCGGCCCTAACTCAGCTTCAGTGCGCCGCACGATGTCTTCTACAGCCGCTTGGTCCGCGACATCTGCGGCGAAGGCCAGCGCGCGACCTCCGGCATTCACGATCTCGTCTCGGGCCGCATTGACATCGGCTTCAGTGCGGGCCACGAGGGCTACAGCCATTCCCTCGCTGGCCAACCGCAGCGCCAATGCGCGACCAATCCCGCGACCAGCACCGGTAATCAAAGCAACGCGACCATTGAGATCGTGAGTCACAAGTCCTCCTCCAAAAGGCAATGCGGTGATGGTGTCACGAGTCAGGCTCGCCAGCGAGCCGCTTAGCGAAGGTGGAGTCCAGGGCCCATAAGAAGGCTCCTTGAATCGCGATGGCTAGACCCGCACCAGCAATCTCGGTGGGCGGTCGATGAAAACGACGAGCCAACGCCGGGGCAGCTATGAGCCCGACAGCACCGGCGGCGATGTAGCCGATGTCTGCTTTGGCATTGAGGTCCAGCAGACGCCTCAGGCGCTCTGCCTGCTCAGGAGTGCGCTCGTCGGGTGTTGTGCTGCGACGCCAGATGCCCACAGCAGCGATTCCCGCATCGATGACGCCCCAACCTGCCGTTTGTCCCCCGAAGCCTCGCAAGAACGGTGATGCTGTTGCTGCACCGAGACCGCGGATCAGCAGGCCGCTGATCGCACTAGTGGTGCCCCATGCGGCGAGGGCGCGGGTTAACTCCCGCTCAATCTGAACGGTCTCGGCGCGATCGTCGGCGGCCACAGCGAAATCCTGTCCTACTGTCGGGTGAACAGCAGATCGTGGACGACATGCCCTTTGGCCAGACCGATCGACTCGTAGCGAGTCAGCGGTCGCCACGATGGTCGGGGGGTGAAGCCGTCATCGGTGGAAGAGTCGTTAGTGAAGGCGGGCGAGCCACTGAGCACCTGCAGCATTTGCTCGGCGTAGGGCTCCCAATCGGTGGCGCAGTGGATGAAGCCACCCGATCGCAGTCGTGAAGCAGCCAGTTCCACAAAGTCCGCGTCCAGCAAGCGGCGCTTGATATGGCGCCCTTTGGGCCAGGGATCGGGGAAGTACACCCGAATGCCGTGCAGCGACGCTGGTGCAATGGCGCTGTGCAGCAACTCGCGAGCATCGCCTTGAACGGCCCGCACATTCGTCAGGCCTAAAGCGTCTACCTGGCGAAGCAGTCGAGCCAGTCCGCGAAGGTGAACATCGATAGCGAGCACCACGGTGGCGTCATCAGCGTTGGCCATGGCGACGGTGGCTTCGCCGAATCCGCAACCGATTTCGAGCACGACATCTCGATCACCAACGAGGTGCTGCAGCCCATGGCGTTGCACATCGGCGATCGAGACCAGCAGGCCGCCTTGATGGCGTTGCAGCACATCGCGATTGAGGGGGCTGATGCGGCCTTGTCGCGAATGGAAGGAGCGAACCGGTTGTTGCGGCGCAGTGGTGTTCACGGTCAGCGAGGTGTGGCGGTGGCCG
>DPWC01000159.1 GCA_003529305.1 Actinomycetota bacterium | reverse complement strand
GCCGCCCCGGCCATGGCTGGACCTTGCAGCGCTATACCGCGACCCTTGGGTCGCACACAGACGATCACGGCATCAGCAGCTCCACCGCGCACGGACCTGTTGGTCAGCAGGGTCGGTTCGCGAAGGGTCGTCGTGGTCACGGTTTTCCTCCGGTGCAATGCGTTGGCGGCGGGTAGTGGGCAGCGAGTGGTGCGGTGAGGGCCGGCTCAAGCGGTACGAGCCCTTGCGCGCGTCACCCTAGTAGCGTCATGGCTGTGGTGCAGGACAGTGTGGAGCCGATTCGCTCGGTGCTCGATGAGCGGCACGAAAGCCTGAGCGCCAAGTGGTCCAACTTCGGTGGCTGGCGCATGCCGTTGGAGTACGCCGCTGGCGGCGTTACTGCTGAACACACAGCTGTTCGAGACGGCGTCGGCATTTTCGATGTCTCGCACTTGGGAACTGCCGTCGTTCGTGGACCCGGCGCCATTGACGGGCTCAATGCCGTGTTGACCAATGATCTGCAGCGCATCGCTGCCGGTCGTGCGCAGTACTCGTTGTTGTGCGCCGACGACGGTGGTGTCATCGACGACTTGATCGTGTATGTGATGAGCGTTGATGAGGCCTTGATCATTCCGAATGCGGCCAATGCTGCCGAGGTGCTTAGGCTTTTGCGCGCGCAGCTGCCTGCCGGTGTTGAGGTGGAAGACCTTCATCAGGAACGAGCGATCATCGCGGTGCAGGGACCACTGTCACCCCAAGTCTTGGCGGCAATGGACCTGACGCACGAGATGGCCTACATGGCATGGGCGCGAATCGGGGACATGCTCGTGTGTCGCACGGGATACACCGGTGAGGTCGGTTTCGAAATCGTCCTGCCCCGTCAGGACGCCCCGGCGCTGTGGGATCGCCTGCTGTCGGTGGATCTGGGGCAGGGGCAGCGACCGGTTCCGTGCGGGCTGGCGGCTCGGGACACCTTGCGAACGGAGATGGGCTACCCGTTGCATGGGCAGGACATCTCACCTCAGATCTCGCCGGTGGAGGCGGGGTTGTCGTGGGCTATTGGCTGGAACAAGCCGACTTTTGTTGGCCGCTCTGCGTTGATCCAGCAACGAGACGATGGTCCGCGGCGTCATCTGGTCGGGTTACTGGCCGTAGAGCGGGCCATTCCGCGGCACGCGATGACGGTGCTGGATAACGCCGATAGCACGATCGGTGTCGTGACCAGCGGCACCTTTTCGCCAACTCTCCAACGCGGTATCGCTTTGGCCTTGGTGACTTCGGAGACTGCTGTGGGTGATCAGGTGCAGGTGGATGTTCGCGGCAGGCACCTGGCGTTTGAGGTCGTCACGCCGCCGTTTGTCAGTGCTTCGCCGCGGTAGTTCACTCGCCAGAGCTGACTGTCACGACTTGATTCGCCGGGGCGAACCGTGCTCGCCGTCCTGCACGAGTCAGAGCGCGCAGCACGATAGGACCGGCGAGTGCCACGATGATGGCGGTCGTGATGGCGCGAGTCAGATCCCAGCCCATGGCCGTGGCCAGGTGAAAAGTGATAAAGCGTTGAAGGTTGGCCACGAACCCCGCACCGGGAGCAAATCCGACCGCCGAGGACTGTGCCGCTGCCCCGGATAACGCCCATGGCCAAAAAGCCAGATCCATGATGAGGCCGAAGAGCAACCCGGCGATCGCGGCGTAGGCGATGAGTCGCCACGGAGCGCGGTGACGCGTCATCGTGGGTAGCGATGACGCCGTGGACTGGTGGTGGCGCCCACCGTCAGCGGGGGCAGAGGGATGGGGAAGCAGGCCAGCGCCCATCGCCACCCACGCGGCGGCCAGCATCTGAAAAGGCACCCAAGGCCCAGCGCCACCGGTGAGAAGGGCCGAGCCAGCCATGGCGGTAGCGCCCAACACAAAACCAAATCCCGCTCCGTAGGCGTACCCACCGATGATCAACACCGCAAACATCGGTTGAAAGCCGGTGATGCCACCACCGAGTGGTCGAAGGGCGATCGCCAGTGCACTGAGTACCCCAAGAACCGCAATGGCACGGGCATCGATGCCGCCGGCATTGAGTTCGCTGGCCACCACGGCCAGGAGTAAGGGCACCAGTGCGGCGAAGATCCACGGGGCAGTTGCCGCGCTATCTGGCGCCACGGTGGGTGACATCACCAGTGGCCAGGTGAACGCCAGCACACCAATGGCGGAGCCCAGAAGCAGCAGAATCCGGGTGCGAGGCGCCACCGGGATCACGCGCAATGCCGCGGTCACGAGATCTGGTCCTTACCGTCGCGCTCTGATGTGGCGAGCGTGCGCGCCAGTACGGATTCAACTTCGCGCACGGTCAAAAGTTCGAGGGGCGCGAGCACTTTGCTGACCTGTGGGGCAAACATCGGCGAGGAAGTCACGATGCGCCGAGTCGTGCCATCAGCGACGATCTCGCCATCGGCCACAACGATGGTGCGACTAGCTACTTCGGCGACCAACTCAACATCGTGCGTGGCGAGCACGACGGTGCGGCCCCGTTCCGCGGCCTCTCGCAACACCTGAATGAGCAAGTCTTTGGCCGAGAGATCAAGCCCGCGAGTGGGCTCATCGAGTAGCAGCACCGTGGGATCAGGTGCCAGCACCACACTGAGTGCGACTGCTAGCCGCGAACCCTCTGACAGATCGGCCGGGTGTGCGTTCTTGGGCACCCACGGGGCAATTCGCGCGAGCACTGCGGCGGTGGTTCCCGGTGCCAGTTGTGCGTCACGATCGGTTTGTCGACACTCCAGATCTACCGATTCGGCGTAGAGCAGATCGGCGGCCTGTTGCGGAACCAGACCCACGGTGGTGACGAGATCATGCGGGGCCAGTACTGCGGGGTCTAAACCAGCAATGCGCACTCGGCCACGGAAGGGAGTGCGCAGTCCGGCCATCGCCGACAACAAGGTGGACTTGCCCGCACCGTTGCGTCCCATCAAGGCGACGACTTGTCCGCCGTCAATGGTCAACGAGGTGCCGTGCAGAACTTCGCGTCGTCCATATCCCACTCGCACATCACGCAATTCGATGGCGGAACTGGAGTGGTCGCGCTCTGGCCGAGAAGTTGCGACCGTTTCGGCGTCAGTTGACCCGGACAACTGCTCGCGTAACTGCGGCGCGCTTCGCCGGGCCTCACGCACCGATAAGGGAGTGGCGCTCCACCCGGCAGTGCGCGCCAATGCGACCACGGGGGGTGCAAGTGCGCTGTCGCGCAGCACATCAGCGGGCGTGCCCACAATGACTGGCCGACCACCACCGGGTACCAAGACCACGCGATCGGCGTACTGCGCAACGCGTTCAAGGCGATGCTCGGCGAGAACAACCGTGACGCCAAGGTCATGAACGAGTCGTTGGAGGCTGGCGAGAACATCTTCGGCAGCGGAGGGATCAAGGGCGGAGGTGGGTTCATCAAGAACTAAAACTCGCGGGTGGGCGGTCATCGCTGCACCAATGGCCACCCGTTGGGCTTCGCCTCCAGACAGGCCGCGCAGGGCCCGGCGGCGCAAGGCGGTGAGGCCGAGCAAGTCGAGTGTTTCCTCTACGCGCCGGCGCATGATGTCGGTCGGAACGCCGAGCGACTCCATGGCGTAGGCAAGTTCGTCCTCAACGGTGTCGGCCACAAAACCCGCAAAGGGATCTTGGCCGACGAAGCCGACAAGATCGGCCAAATCGCGCGGACGATGATGAGCTGTTGATCTGTCAGCAACGCTGACGGTGCCAGAGACCGTACCGCCGGTGAAGTGGGGAACAAGTCCATTGATCATGCGCAGCAAAGTGGTCTTACCGGATCCACTGGGCCCGATGACCAAACACATCTCGCCCTCAGGGATCCGCAGAGTCAGTGCCGAGAGGACGGGCTCCTCGGCGCCGTCGTAGCGAAAGTCAACATTCTCGAAATTGATCACGGCAGATCCTCCTGGGGTAGTGCGGGCGTCAGGGCAATGGCGCCCGCTGCCGCCAGCACGGTCAGCAAGACCAGGGGCGGTAGTGCCGGCCAGGTCAAGGCACTAGCGGGTAACTGCAGGCCCAACGATGTGGCGGCGGTATGCCACGCGGCCACTGCGACGCCGACACCAGTGACACTGAGCAGCCACTCGGGCGTTCGCCAGGGATCGGGTCGGTACCGAGTGCGTTGCCGGGTGCGACCACCCAGCATCAGCCCGGTTACACCGGCGGCCACACCACTGAGCAGCAACCACGGCGCCCACCGGGGCGCTCCCATGCCGAGGAAGAAAAAGGTGCCCACGAGCATGGCGAGAAAGGCCGCGAGCACGAGTGCGTTTGAGGTGCGGCGAACGGCTTCTGTCGAATCAGTGCGACGCCCGTAGCCGCGAGTGTCCATGGACGCGGCCAGATCCAAGGAGCGCTGCAGGGCTCCCTCCATCACCGGAACCGTTAAGGCAACCCACCCCAAAGGACCATCAGTTCGTCGACCTCGCAGCCGTTGTACTCGACGAACGCGCGCGATATCTGTTCCCAGAGCGGGAACAAGGCCCAGCGCCACCACCAAGGCAACACCGACCTCGTGCAGTGCGGACGGAACGCTGCGCAGGAGGCGCAACGGGCTGGCCACACAGTTTGCTGCCCCCAGGCACACGATCACCGTCGCCAACCGAAGTCCGTCGCACATCGCGGCCACGAGTTGCTCAGCAGTCAGGGTTCCGCCAATACGCATCCCGCCAGCCCACGAGGGCAGAGGCAATTCGGGCAGTTGCAACAAAGTGCGGCCGGGTAGGGCTAACCCGAACATCACACCCAGACCGGTGCGCAGAACAAAGACGGCAGTAGCGAGGACCACTGCCGCGCGAAAAACATTCCAGGCTGGGCCCGAAGGTGCGCGCCATGCCACTGCTGCCGTGGCACAAGCCAAGATCGTGATCAACACGAGCCAATTGGTGGAAAGTGACGCCGCTGCGGCAAGCCCCAAGGCCCAGATCCACCAGGCGCCAGCATGGACGGCCCGATCGCGAGCCGCTGCCTGCCTGATCACTGGTGCTCCATGCTGCGACGCCAAGCCTTCAGTGCAACACCGGCAGCAAGAATCAGAATCAGCGCGATCACACCGATGGTCAAAGCGCGGGAGCGCGGGCCGCTAGAACCGGTGGGTTCGGCGCGGGCTGCAGCTGAGTTTGAGGTTTCCTTCGAATTTGCCGTGCTGGTTAGCGAGGTGGATGTAGACGCAGAGGCGCCACTGGGCGAAGTCGCGATAGTTGTTGCGGAGGGCAACGGACTGCTTGCCGCCGTCTGCCCGGCGGTTGCGGCGCCGGCACCACGGGTGGTGGCCGCAGACCCTGCCGTGCTTGATCGCTGCGCGGGCGATGAGGTGGCAACTGGTTGGGTCGGACTTGCCACCACAGTTCCGCATTCGGTGCGTGGGTATCCGTTGAGGCCACAAACGAAACCGCTGCGCTGCCGCACCGAGACCGCGGCATACAGCACGCCAAGGGCGGTCGTGGTCGACGACACTACTTCGCACTTGGTCAGTAGCGCCGGTGGCAATTCATTGGTGGGGGCATCGCTGGGGGTACCGAAGTCCACAATCACGGCCACGCGCTTGGTGGAGGTTGACGAAGTAACACCAGAACAGATGGTGGCGAAGGAGGTCGTGGCGCGTGGGGGCCGATCCGATGAGGTGGCGCCGCTGGAGATCGCGAAGCGCCACCCCTGCACATCGCCATCGCGCGGCACGATCGTGCCGGACCCTTCTTGCGCAAAGCACCACGATGTGCTGCAAGATCCCGCTCCGTTGCTGCCACTTTGAAGCCAGAATGACCAATAGCGATAACTGGTGGCGCTGGCAGGACTTGCTGACACGACGAGCATCGGCAGGATCAGCGCCGTACTCGTCGCGACCACGACGAACACGCTTCTGACGCGGTGACCTGTCGTCACGGCAGCTCAGGTTCGGCTGCTGAAACAATTCTTGGTCGGCGGCTGGCCATCACCAGGAGGCTGCCGAGGATCACGAATGTAGTTCCCAGCGCAGCGGTGGGCCGAGTTGAGGAAGTGGCACCCGAATCAGCAAGTTTCGTGCGCGCCCTGGTGCTTGCTGATGGTGATCCTTGTGAGTCGGCGATGGAGCCATCGGGGTTGTTCGGGAGTATTTCAGGAGTCAAGGTTTGGTCGAGACGGTTCATCAGCGCTGCGGGGTCGAGTGTGGGGTCAGTGGCCTGTGTTCGTTGGCGTTTGCCCGTAGGGGTGACCTCGGTGCCGGGCGTCGAAGGGCTCGACACCTCCACGCCAGCCGCGACGGCGGCCATGATTAATTCGGCGAGCACTCCTGGTCGATCGTTTCCTTGGTCATCGGTGATGGTGGAGTCCTGCGAGCCCGCCAGTGCTTGAAGGGCGGACGGCATGACCGACTTGCCGTGCCCGCTGGCAGCCAGGCCAATGACCGCGGCGCGCGTATTGGTCCAATCTGGTTCGCCGGGGGAGTACTGCGACTCCAACGCACCCTTGCCGTCGGTCAAGCGAGTGACGAGGTAGTCCGCCGTGGCGGCAACGCGACCTGAACTACTGGCTGGCCCGGGGCATGACAACGCCTGTTGGTCATCGTCCAGTGTGGTGGCAGGAATCGGCAACGCCCGATCGGCCAGGGCGATGAGCGCTGGTGCGGTCGCGAAGTCACTGGGTGTTGTTCCATCGCCAGGCAGATAGCGCAAAGCACCGCGCACCGATGCGCTGGCATCGCAGTCCAGTTGCTGACTAGTCAGGAAGTCCGTTAACGACGAGCCCGAATCAGCGGTAACGGTGGCGGGAGTGGTGCCCGCAGTGCGCAGTGCCGCAGCCGCCAGAGCCGTGGAGGTCGTGTCACTGGTTCCGCCGGCAAACCACGGCATCCCTCCATCACTGTTCTGCATGGACCGCAGGTACGCCGCTCCCTTGTCGGCGGCAGAGTCTTCATTGAGCGCGGCGAGCGCCGCAACGGCTAGTGCGGTGGAGTTGGAGTCGGGACCGGAATAATTTGCTGCGTCGGGGCTCGCGCAAGGCACCGAAGTGTCGCTGCGGTAGGCCTGCCAGCCCCCGCCATCGCACTGCTGGTCCAGCAGCCACTGCACGGCAGATTGCGCAGGAGTGCGCGAGGTGGCGACATAGGCCAGCAGCGCTTCGCTTTGTCGATAGACAGCGTCATAGGTCGGATCTTGTGCACCGAAGAGTCCACTGTTGATGCTCGTGGCAGCAGGCGAACTGGCGGCTGCTGGGATCGCTGCCACGACCGGCAGTCCCAAAACGACACACAGCATGCCGACGGCTGCTGTGAGCGTCGAGGTGCGCGCTTTGCGTGTCGACAGCTGGATGGCGTGGAGCGATCGTGCTGGGGTGAACGGGGAGCGCATGTGAACAACCTTTTGGTAGGTAGCACGCGCCGGGCCCACACGCCCCTGACAGACAACGACCCCGCTGCGCGGTACGCGCAGACGGGGGCGGTTCGGGCGGGACGCCC
>DPWC01000001.1:1398-5492 GCA_003529305.1 Actinomycetota bacterium | reverse complement strand
AACGCCAGCGCCACCAGTGCACCGGCACCGGTGGCGATCGCGGTGTCCACTTGCGAGCGCAGTTCGCCGGCGAGAGTTCGCGATACCCGCTTCATCCAAAAGATCATCAAGGTCACGCCAGCAACAGCGAGCAACGAGACGATGCCAGCGAACGCCGCTCCGGCAGTAGCGCTGAGTTCTGACGAGGTGATGGCTAACGCCGCGGCCACACCCACGCTCAGGCCAACAGCAGCAGCGACACCGGTCCACACCGCACCCACCCGGGCGCGCTGCCCGATCTTGGTCAGGTAGGCCACCAGGATTCCCACCACCAAGGCCGCCTCCAGGCCTTCGCGCAGCCCGATGAGGTAGTTCGCCAGCACCCTGACTCCTTCGTCGCACCCCTAGCCGGTTAGGTTAGGCAAGCCTAACTTACTCCTGCGTAGGCGGCGCAGCGAGGGCTGGCAGCAGGTCCGTCAGCACGAGTTCGCGCTGCCAGGTTCGAGCCCCCAAGCCCTCCAGAAACTCGTGGGCACTCGCGACAGCAGCCTCAGAAGTGGGCGCGAGATCGCCCCATGGCGGCGTCCAACAAAGCCGGCGCAGGTGATCGGGAGTGAGCAGGTTTTCCACCGGAATACGGTGCCGGTCCGCCAAGTCGGTCACGATCCGGCGAGCGATGACCAAGCGATTGGCGGCTTCGGGATTGCGGTCCGCCCAGTTGCGTGGGTGCGGGGGGCCATCGCCGTGTCGAACCGTTGGCGGCAAGTCGGCATCCTTCAGCGCGTAGGCCCGCGAGATCGCTGCGAGCCAGACCGGCAGGTGGCGAGCAGCACCGCGTCCCTTGAAGCCAGCTGTTGCCGTCAATGTTTCCCTCGTCAAGGGGGGAGGGTCCGCTAACGCGGCATTGACGATGGCGACATCTTGCAAGATCCGGCCAGGGGCAATGTCTCGGGATCGAGCGATGTCGTCGCGGGCATGCCACAACTCACGCACGACGGCAAGGCCCCGTGCTTTGCGTACCTTGTGCATCCCGGAGACTCGACGCCACGGGTCAACGCGAGGCGGCGGGGCCGCCGCGGCCACCACCGCCGCGAACTCTTGTCGCGCCCATTCGGTTTTGCCCTGGCGATCAAGGTCAGCGGCCAGGGCATGTCGCAGCTCGACCAGTACCTCGACATCCAGCACGGCGTACCGTAGCCACGGCTCCGGTAGGGGGCGAGTGGACCAGTCGGCCGCGCCATGGCCTTTCTCGAGGCGCAGGCCCAATACCTGTTCGACCATCGGCCCCAATCCGACGCGCTCCATACCGGCCAGGCGACCGGCAAGTTCGGTATCAAACAGCACGCTCGGGCGTAATCCGACTTCGCGCAGGCAGGGCAGATCCTGTGAGGCCGCGTGCAGAATCCATTCGTCCGATGAAATGGCGCGCTGCACTTGCCCGAGGTCATCCACTTCGGTGGGGTCAATGAGAAACGATCCTGCGCCCTCGCGTTTGATCTGGATCAGGTACGCGCGTTGGCTGTAGCGGTAGCCCGATGCGCGCTCGGCATCCAATGCCACGGGGCCAGTGCCAGCCGCCAAAGCCGCTGCCGCGTCGTTGATCTGCGCCAGCGTGCTGAGCACGGGCGGGACACCACCGGAGGGTTCAAGAAGAGGAAGACGGGGCGCGTCAGCGGGGGCGGAACTATCGCCGCTGGGGGAGGACTCCTCAGCGCCTTGACTCACCTGCCCAACCTAGGGCACGACGCTGAAGGTCGTGATCAGTCGATGATCCCCGCACGCAGGGCGATGACCACCATCTCGGCGCGATCTCCGGTGCCGAGTTTGCGGGCGATGCGAGCCAGATGACTTTTCACTGTCAACGCGGAGAGGCCTAGGGCTTCCGCCACATCACGATTGGTACGACCCTGCGACACCAGTCGCAGAACATCGATCTCGCGCGCGGAGAGCCCATGGACAGCAGAGGGGGTGCGCCCCGCAGCGGCGGTGGATCCGCGCAGGCCCGCTGGGCCGATGGGTGCATCAGGGGTGACCACGAAGCCATTGACTCCTGCTGCGAGGGCGGCACGGACGGCCTGTGGGTCATGACCATCACCGAGCACCACAGTGCGCGACCAGCCTTGGCGGCGCAGATCCGTGGCCAGCTGTACGCCATCGCCATCGGGCAGATGAGCATCAACGACCGCTAAGGCGCCGGGCCCGTGTTCCACGGCGAGCATGCGGGCCGATGCCACGCTCGTGGCTTGCAAGGGAGCTTCGGCGCCCAGAATTTGGAGGCGACGCACCAACCCTGAGCGGACGCTGTCACGAATGACAACGACGAGGGCGGTAAAAGTGCGCGGGGGAAGCGCGGTAGCTGTGCGACGCTCGTCCAATGCAGTCATGACTTGTCCCCAACCGTGGGACCACCGTCGGCAGTCCTGTCTGTGCCTATGTCGGCACTTCGCGGCGCTACCTTGAGGCCGTTTGGCGGCCTTCTTGGGAATGCAGATTGGGGATGCTGATTGGGGATGCCGATGGGGGATGCGAGATCAGGGGCGACGGGGCTGCACCGGGATGGTGGCCACCCCTGGTGGCAGGTCCGGAAGCCCAGCCGCCGTGGCCAGTAAGTCCAACCAGGCCTTGAGGTGGCGATCCATCTCCACGGGAGCAGTGGCGCCATCGGGCGTCCACGAGGCGCGCACCTCCAGATGACCGATGATGGGGCGCTCTTGCAGCCCACCAAATGACTCCGAGCGCACCACAGTGACCGTGCCGCCGAGCTCAAGGATGCGGCACTCTTGTCGGTCAAGGGCCTCGGTCAGCCAGGCCCAGCCCACGGCGTGCGCCAGAGCATCGCCGGCGATGTCATCCTCGATTTCGGCCTTGACCAAGGTGACGATGCGGAAGGTGCCATTCCATGAACTGTGGCCGTCGGGGTCATGCAAGAGGACGAACCGACCAGTGGCTCCTTCGTCGCCGGCGATATCAACATCGGCGGTGAGTGCGACGCTAAACGGGGCGAGTCGCTGTGGTGCGGGGGCCTCCTCCACCGTGATTTCGAAACGCGGCGTGACCGAGCGCATACTCGCCAGTGCATCGCGAAACTGCACCGGCGAGTCATCAGGGGGTCCAAGCCCTTCCACAGTTGTCAATGTAGGTGCGTTCGGTGCGATGACAGGGGACCCACACCGCTGCGCACTAGCGTGACCACATGGCCGTTTTGCTCGGAGTGCTCTCCAGCGCCTTGTGGGGCGGGGCGGACTTCCTTGGCGGGTTGCTCACGCGCCGCCGCCCGAGCGCCGTGGTCGTGCTGTGGTCACAAATCGCCGGGTTTATTGGCCTACTCGGTATCGGCCTGTGGCGTGCGGATTGGGCGGCCTGGGCTCAGGTGCTGCCCATTGGGCTGGCAACGGGGGTGTGTGCATGGGTCGCCCTGTTGTGTTTCTACACAGCGTTAGCCACCGGCACGATGGGCATCGTTGCCCCGGTGACCTCCATCGGCGTGGTGGTTCCCGTCGCCTACGGGTTAGCAACAGGTGATCGCCCCAGTGCTTCGCAGTCCGCCGGTATTGCTCTGGCAGTGATCGGCATCGTGCTGGCCAGCGGACCGGAGGTGCGGGGCCGAACCGGATGGCGACCCTTGCTGCTCGCGCTGGTGGCCGCCGCTGGCTTCGGCGCTGCACTGACCTTGTTGTCGATCGGTAGTCAAACCGATGTGATCGCCACCTTGGGTGTGGAGCGCGTGGCCACGACGGGGTTGAGCCTGGTGCTTTTGCTCGGTGGTGCTGTGCTGCGCCATCGCCCGTGGCGGGCCGAGATCGCCATCAGCCCGCGCGATATGAGTTGGTGTGTGGGCATCGGCGCTGCTGATGTGGGAGCAAATGTCCTCTTTGGGGTCGCCACGACGGTGGGACTTCTGCCGGTGGTGTCGGTGGCCAGTTCCTTGTATCCGGTGGCCACTGTGCTGCTCGCGGCAGTGATTCTCAAAGAGCGTCTGGCGCGAGTGGAGATCTTCGGTGTTGCCCTGTCTTTGCTGGGTGTGGCCTTGATCGCTGGCGGCTAGCTGCTCGCCACTAGAGCGCGGGAGCTTCGATAAGTCGAATGCTCAGCGAGTTGATGCAGTAGCGCAGATC
>DPWC01000001.1:0-1040 GCA_003529305.1 Actinomycetota bacterium | reverse complement strand
GAACGATCGCTGATCTCCACCACACGGTCGGCTGCTAGAGGCGTGAAGAACGAAGGCCAACCGCAGTGGCTGTCGAACTTGGTCTCAGATCGAAAGAGTTCGGTTCCGCACGCCCGACAGGAATACACGCCGATGGTTGTGGTCGAGACATATTCACCCGACCAAGCCGGTTCGGTTCCGGCTTCACGCAGGACATGGAATTCAGCGGCAGACAGTGCCTCGCGCCACTGCTCGTCCGGGCGATCTAACGGGAAGTCACCGGCTGGAGCAGATCTGCTCATCGACTCAGAACGCCGACGATGATGCCGATCACCAACGCCGAGCCAGCAAGTCCGATCCAGACGATCTTCGGCGGATCAAAGCGTCGCTTCTTGGTGGCCGGTGCGGCCGCGGTGTCGGGCACACTCACTGGTGCCGGAGCTGCGGTCCCGCCGGGCAAAACTTCTTGCGCACCGAGGTCGACCACGGTGGGTGATGGCGGCGGGAGGTTCGGGGTGGGGGCTACCGGCGGTGGCAAGGCAGCCGATGGCGAACTCGTGGCCGCCGGCGCGGCAGCAATCGGTTCGGGTTCTACGCGCCGCGCGCGATGGCCAGTCCACTCCGTGCCGTCCCAGTACTCGATGAGGTCAGGGTCGTCGGGCGCGACATACCAGCCCGCAACGGGCATGGTTTCGCTCATTGCGACTCCCCACACGGACGACCCTGAGGACTTTCGCGCCGCCCAAAGGGGCGGAGGACAAGTCCCTGTGGCCCCATCTTAACCATCAACAACGCGGTCGAGGCGCAGGAATAGGGCATTCGAGGTGCGCAGGACGCTGGTTCTGGTCCACCTGTGGGCAGTACCGGTGATCCAGGCCGGCGCCGGCTCGCCCACGAACTGCGTCGCCAAGGTGAGCAGGCAGTGGTCTATCGCGCTATCGGCCACGAACTGACTGAGGAGTTCGGGACCACCCTCAACGCTGAGGTGACGCAGACCTCGCTGACGCAACAGGGTCACCAGGTCACCGGGCAGTACTTAGATCGGAAGAGAACACGTCTGA
>DPWC01000170.1 GCA_003529305.1 Actinomycetota bacterium | reverse complement strand
GCAGCTTGCGGATCGTCATGGACCGCGTCCAGAGATCGCACGCGGGCAGTATCAAATCGACCCGGCAGAACGCAGTTCACCCGGATTCCTTGTGGCCCGAATTCCACGGACATCTGCTTGGCAAGCACTGCCAACCCAGGTCGCAAACCATTGGAGGTAGCAATACCGGCGATGGGTACCCGAACGGTGGACGAGAGCACCAGCACGATCGAGCCCCCGGGGCCCATCACCTGTGCCGCTGTGCGCGCCATCCGCCGCATTCCCATGAAGACTGTGGTGAAGGCTTCATGCCACTGCTCATCGCTGATGGATCCATCGGGTCCGGCCGGCGGTCCACCAATGGAAATAGCCACAGCGTCAAGGCGACCCGTGGCGTCCATGGCGGCCTGCACAATGTCAGTGGCCGTGTGGGCCTCACCCAGCGATCCGGTGACAGTCTTGACGAGGGTGGCACCGGCTGCTTCAGCGTCCTGCGCCGCTGTGGTCAGGCGCTGAGCATCTCTGCTGTTAAGAATTAACGATGCACCCTCACTGGCTGCCGACAATGCCGTCGCTAGTCCGAGTCCACTGGAAGCACCGGTGATGACCACCGTCTTGTCGCGCAATTCCAGATCCATCAGTGTGAGCCTTCCGTGACGGGAGTGTCATCTTCGCGCATCCGGGTCACGATGACCCACCAGCCGATCCAGCCCGCAAAAGCGAAGACGATCCACTGGATGGCGTAGGACAAGTGGGGACCGTCGTCTAATGACGGCGCCGGAATGCGTCGCGGGCTTGGGTCCGCCGCGGGGTTTTCCTTATCAACGAGCACAAGAGCGGGAAAGGCTCGCGCCCCTCGCGCCAGCGCCGTGAGTTCGGTGGGCCCGGCGGTCTGCTGTTGCCCCGCGGGTAGGCCTTGCACGGTGGTGCTGCGTTCTGGACCTGTGAGGTGGCCACTGATCGTCACTTCGCCAGTGGGCGAAGCGGGTATCGATGGTGAAGTTCGTGCATCGGGACCTGCCGGGATCCAGCCTCGCACCGCCCAGACCAGGCCTGTCGGCGTGGTCATCCCGGTGAGGACCCAAAATCCATCCGCACCGTTGAGGACTCGTCGTCGAAGCAGTACTTGGCGTGAGGTGTCGTAGGTGCCTTTGACTGTCACAGCGCGCCAGGTCAGGGCGGGCGACCATGGCTTTCCCGGTGCAAGAACGCTCGTCAGGGGAGCAGTTGCTGCTTGATAGTTAGTCTGGATCAGAGCGTTGGCCCTCCGGCGTCCCTCGAGGCGACTGAACTGCCATTGGGCCAGCAGGGCACAACTCAGGGAGAAGACGATGGCAAACACGGTGACTAGCACCCATCGTCGCCACCTGCGCATGGTGTGACGCTACCGAGATCGTGCGGTTGCCTGGTTGGGCTGGGGTCAGGGCGAGGAGTTGTCGGCGCCACCGCCGGGGGCGGCATCCGTCGTGCCGCCCAATTGCTGTCGACCCTCGAGCAGCGTGCTTAGCGGGATTTGGGGGGTGCGTTCCCGTCCGCCGTTGGCAATCACGACAGCCAGGTAGGGAAGAATCAGTGCACCAACGAACAGGATCCAGCCCAAGATCGCGTTCTTGAGGACCACAAACGCCAGAACGCAGCCTAGGAAGCACAAGGTGCGCACGGCCATAGACCAGAGGTAGCGCCGCGTGCGAGTGCGCACATCGTCTGACAGTGATCGAGGCGCACTTGAAATGCGGTGCACTTCCTGTGCGTCGTCGCGACCGCGTGTGGCCATCGGACCTCCTCTGCCACTCCCACGGTAGGGCCCGTGAGTCAGAACCGCCCGGTGGAGCAATGGCTGGTGTCGTTGCGTTCGTCACGCCGAGGCTGCCAGCAGGGGCTATCGACAGCGCTAGAGGCGAACGCCGGCGGCAGTGCGCAGGGTCACCGAGCGTCGGAGCGCGTGGAGAGGTTGAAGTCCTCACTGAGGATGGCGGGGGCTGAAACTCGGAAGACATAGTCGCCCCACTCGCGGGGCTGGACGCGCTGATTGGTGGTGGCATCGGTAACTCGTGACATCACATCGAGCGGGGAGGCATTAAACCGAAAATTGGGGGCACTGCCGACGATCTGACCGTCGCGGATCCGATACACACCATCTCGCGTCAAGCCCGTGAGCAACATGGACTGCGGATCTACTTCGCGGATGTACCACAGCGAGGTGATGAGCAACGCATCTTCGGTACGGGCGATCAGATCGTTCAGGGTGCCCGTGCCGCTGCCATCGATCGCGATGTTGTCACTGGCACGACGGGCCTGCGGCAGACTGCGTTGCAGCGAACGCGATCCGATGAGGTGTTGCAGCACGCCGTGGTCGATCCAAGTCGTTGTGGGTACAGCCTCGCCGTTATCGAGCACGGAGCTATTCGGGCCGGAGGTGTGTTCGACAACGAAGGGCATCGTGGTGATCCCGGTCAGGTCGGGCCCCGAAGACACGGTGATGCGCGGTGACACCACCGCTTGGCCGAGCTTTGTGCCACCCTCGGCGAGGCTAAAGGCATTGCTGCCTTCGAGGGCGCCGCGGGCCGATGCGGACCACATGGCGTAGATCGCGAGGTCGGCGAAAGCTTCTCCTGTTAAGAGAACCCGATGCCGTCCCGGATCAACCTCCGCGTCCTGCGCGGCCCACTGAGACATCGCCGTGGCCTGTGCCGCAGCGCTTCGAGCAGTGTCAGCAGAGAATGCCTCACTGGAGCGCCCAGCCCATGTGGACACCACTTGTCCGTCACCGCGAATACTGCGTCGAGTCGTTTCGAATCGGGCGGTGCTTTGGTGATGGACGCGGCGAGTTCCGGCTGTTGTCGATAGCCAGGTGGAATCCAGGCAAGCCTCGGCATAGCCGGACCACTGGGCATCGTCAGGACTGGAAGCAGTGAGGGTGTCCGACAGGCCGGCCACGAGAGGATCGAGCACCTGAGGCCCAAATGCCGGAGCAGAAGTGGCAAAGTCCGCGTCGGCTGAACCATCCGGTAGCGCTGATTCTTCGTCACTGCGCGGGGGTGCGGTAGATGCTTCGCTGGCAACACGGGCGCTCAATTGAGCTGCGCTCTCGGTGGTGGGTCCGGTTTGCGTTCTCGACGCCGTCCGCACAGCACCGGTGTCTCGATTGATGGCGATGATTGTCAGCGAGCCTTCTGCGGTGCAGCCGTTAGTGGTCAGGTTGTTGCGAGCCCACCGCAGGTTTGCCCGACCAGCACGCTCAGCGATAGCGACCATGTCGATACCCGGGGGGCAGGCGGCTAAAGCGGCGTCAGTTAGCGCCGCACCATCAAAGGAGGTACTCATTGCGCCTCCCGTCGGGTATTCAAAATGTTGACACCTCGAAAAAGGCCGGCTGCTGAACCGTGACTGACCGGGGCCGTTTGTCCCGGTTGGGCTTTGCCACAGTTCAGTGCGCCCATGAGGCGGTAGGTATCTGGGCCGCCCGTGGCTTCCATGGAGCCCCAGAAGTCAGGCGTCCGCCCTTGGTAGGCGGCGTCTCGAACCTGTCCGACGATGCGCCCGCCCTTCACGCGGTGCACGCGTTGCCCGGTGAATTGGAAGTTGTAGCGCTGCATATCAATCGACCATGACTTGTCGCCGAGAATGTAAATGCCATCTTCGACCGAGGAAATTAAGTCATCAAGGGAAGGACCAGT